>JAUWCR010000025.1 GCA_030609215.1 Actinomycetes bacterium
TGCTGCCATGTGCCAAGAACCAGCTCACCATCAGATAGCGGTACAGTAATACCTGGGCCCATAAACGTGGCACGAATATGTGAGAACCCATTATCATCACCCCATGTCTGTGAGTGCCGGGTTTGTTTATTGCTTGAAACAAATTCTTCCAGCTGTTGACGTACATCTTCAACTAAAGCCGGCTCATATTCTATGGTTGAAACAGAAGCAGTTGATCCAACAACAAAGACACCTGTCAACCCATCCCTTATGCCGGACCTGGAAACAATGCTTTTTACTTTGTCAGTAATATTTTTAATATCTGAAAATCCTTTTGTAGATATGGTTATTTTTTCACCAAATACCATAGGGTTTCCTCCTTGTTTTAATTAGCATAGTTTTATTTTATAAGGTTTTAATAAGAAAGTTATTTTTTTAGAAAATCTGAAAGCATAATAACTTTATGATTTTCGCTCCATATTGTATATCAATTTATATTTTATTACACATATAAAAAGATATGAATAATTAACACTACATTTTTTACAAAATTAAACTACTGTAAGTCTATATAGTGGATTTTTTTCAAAATAAGATATTAAAAAGAGACTCTAACTGTCAAAGTTGGGTTTAAATTCCTCATAGTTATCTTCAATGCACTGTTAATAAGGACTATACTGAGGCTTCCTGGTCCTGTATTTGTTTATTAATTATAAGAATTCTTTAAAATTGTTTTTATTTCTTCGATATCTGCAACACGTGGGTTATTGGTATAGTCAGGTAGCTCCATTGATTTTCTCGCTATTTCTTCTAATTCTGTCTCTAGTACATTAAGTCCTTTTAAACTTGAATACATTTTTATTTCTTTTAGAAAGTTAACAAATAAATCACATGATTTTTCTGCAGCAATGCTATCACTAATTTCTACCAAATTTTTATCGAATAATCTGGCTAAAGTAGCAAACTTATCTACTGCACTTGAATAAGTATAACGCATAAATTCAGGATAAGTAGCTGCTAAAGCTTCGCCATGCATAATATGAGGACAACAACCACCCACGGCCATTCCAATACCATGAGGAAGAGTTACACCGGCATTAGCAATACTTAGTCCAGCAAGCGTATCTGCCCAAGCCATCTGAGTTCTTGCATTTAAATCTAATCCATCCTTAATTACATCTGGCAGATATTTTATCACTAACTTGATTGCCTCTAAAGCAATTAATTCAATATATGGTGACGTATTTTTATGTAAATATGCTTCAAATGCATGTGTAAATACATCAAAACCAGTCGATGCAGATATATGTTCAGGTACTGTCAACATTAATTCAGGATCTATTATACTAACTTTCGGATATAAAATAGAATTATAGAGAGCTGACTTTCTCCTCTCTTTTTTGTTGGACACAACAGCCACCTGGGTAACCTGAGAACCTGTTCCGGAGGTAGTTGTAATTGCAATTACTGGTAGAGTCTTTTCTGTAGGTTGAGTTTCTCTAAAAAAAAGATAATCCCAAGAAGTTCCTTTGTGAGTAGCTTCTACAGCAATAGCTTTTGCAGTATCCATACTTGACCCCCCACCTATTCCAATAATTACATCCGCTTTAAAGTCTTTTGCTATTTCTGCTCCAGTTGTAACTGAATCTGTGGTTGGATTGGGCACAACTTTATCAAAATGTTTGAAACCCACGCCAGCATCAGATAATGATTCCTTTACTTTATCAAAAACAGGTTTTATAGCCTTAAATGTTGGCACCGTAACCAAAACACATCTTTTTCCAATTTTAGAAGTCGCTTCTCCTATTTCATTTACTCTTCCACATCCAAATCTAATCTCTGTTGATTGATAATAATTAAAACTATTCATCTAATATCCTCCTAATTCTCTGTTTAATTTCAATACTTTAAAATATTTGTTTCCTATTTATTAATAAAAAGATTCTTGATTATATTTTTATCTAATATTGGGGTAGGTCCAATTTGTGAAGAAACCCATGAGCCTAATTTATTGGCAGTATTACTTATTTCTTCCAGTGTTTTACCATTGAGATACTGTATCACCATTGCCGCTGTAAAAGCATCTCCAGCTCCTACCGTATCTCCAACAACAATCTTATATCCAGAGTGCTCAAAATAATTATTTCTATCCACCAGAAGACTTCCGTTTTCACCTCTTGTTAGGCAGATTAGTTTTATATCGTATTCATCTATCAACTTTTCGCACAAAACAATATCATCTTTTTCATTAGAGTAGCCTATTAAATCTATCAATATTTTCAATTCTTCCTGATTTAACTTTAATATAGTCGCAAACTTTAAAGACTCAATAATGGTTTTAGCACAATAGAAATTCTGTCTAAGATTTATATCTAGAACTTTTATAGTATTGGTTATAGTTATCTTCAAAAAGTTAATGATTGTTTTATGAGATTTTACAGACCTTTGGGCTAATGTTCCAAAGCAGACTACATCGGCATCTCTTGCAATCATTTTCCAACTATCATCTAATTCTAAAAAATCCCAAGCAATATTTTTATGAATTATATAATCTGGTTGCCCATTACTATCTAACTTGACATCAACTGTGCTGGTTGTATGACTGTAATCAATTTGTATAAAATCCTTAACTAAATTAAGTTTATCTAAAGATTCTAAAATCTCTTCTCCCAAAGAATCGTTACCGATTCTACTGGCAATAATTCCACTCTGTCCCAATTTTGAAATAAAATATGCAAAATTAGCTGGAGCTCCACCAAGCTTTTTACCTCTGGGAAACACATCCCAGAGTATTTCTCCTAATCCTACAATTTTAAATTTTTTTTCCATATGTATAATGTATTTAGTATATTAATTTTTAAATAAATAGTTAAAATCCTACAGCTATAGTTTAAAATTGTTTATCTCATCAAAAGCAGCAATTATATTTTTAACCGGTACTTTTGCTTGAATGCAATGAACAGGTGTAAATACAAAACCCCCTCCATTTGAAAATATCTTTGCATTCTTTCTTACTTGTTTTCTGACTTCTTCTTCAGTGCCAAATGGTAAAACATGCTGGGTATCCACACCACCACCCCAGAAACAAATATCCTTGCCAAATTCTTTTTTTAGTTTTTCCGGATTCATATTATTTGCTGTAAATTGAACTGGATTTAAAATATCTACCCCACAGTCAATAAGTTCTGGTATGAATTCATAGATTGAACCACAATTATGCATCATCACATAATAATTAGACCTTTTCTTTACATGGTCTATAAATCTTTTAAAATTCGGGAAAAAAAACTCTTTTGCCAAATCAGGTGAAATCATACACCCTTTCTGATTTCCCATATCTTTATGCATCATCATAATATCTGCTATATCTCCAACTGAATCATAGAAAATATTAAAATTTCTAATAAACATATCAGTTAATCTCTCCATAAAATATTTAGTAAGATCTTTTCCGAGAATCAGATTTATAAATGCTTTTTCATAACCAAAGATATCTTCTGCTGAAAAACTTGCAAAAACATCTCCTATAACTGCTTTATCCATACCTTTTAATCTTTCAGCTTCTCTTTTAAAATATTCTGCCTCTCTTTCTCCATAACCTGTAAAATCAAAATTTTTTTCAATATCTTCTATAGTATTTGCATCTTGTAATAAGTATTCTATAGGATCGAAATAGTAACCTTCTTTAGGAAGCTTGAATTTATATCCACCTTTTTCAAGAATATAAGACCCATCATTTTGTTTTACTGGATTGAAATCTTCTGAAACAATTACTTTTAATCCATTTGGCATCTTCCATTCTTTCTTTCCAACATCATTTCTCACCCCTAAAGCATCTATCGGTGGAAGTATAGGAACCGTATCAATTTGTAATACTTCTCTTATAGAATCTTCAACTTTTGCTGCCAAGATAAAGGAATCCATAATCTCAATAACACCATCCTTGATACCCAGGGCCTTCTTTAATTCATTATAGGCATACACGTGTATTGTTGATTGGATGCTTCCACCCAGGTCAACTGGTATCTTGTCAGATTCTTTATGATTAATTGCTCTTCGTATTCTTTCTTTCGATGTATCTTCCAAGGTTTTATACGTATTCCCCTCAATATTATTTTTTAAAATAATATTTGATTTACTTTATATATTTTTTATTGACATATTTTATCGTTCCATGCCTCAAACACAGCTTCGACATTTTCAATAGGGTTATACTTTCCCCATTCACATTGAGCTATTACTCCTCCATTTCCGTCATCAAGAGCTCTCCTTACCTTCATCACTGCTTTTTTAACATCGTCAGGGACACCAAAAGGAATAATAGACTGTCTGTCTATTTCACCCCAGAAAGTAATCTTTCCTTTAAATTTTTTACCAAGTTCCTCAATATTCATTATGAATAATTGAGAATTTACTGCATCAATTCCTATTTCTACAAAGTCATTAAAAAATTTTTCTGTATTACCATCTGTATGGAAAAAAGCAAACTTACCTGCTGCATGGATCATATCACAGTATTCTTTATAGAGTGGCTTAAATACTTCTCTCCAGACTATAGGATTAATAAGAGGTCCCCGATTAGTTCCTAAATCATCCATAAAAAAAATCCCATCAACATCTGTTTTGCACCAGCTCGCTATGTCTGCCAAATAAAACTCGTGTATTATTTCAAGTAACTTGTGAAACTCAGTTGCATCATAGCCAATATCTAAAAACAGATTCTGGGTACCTCTTAAAAACTGCAATCTTTCAAATGGTCTTGCTGTAACATCCGATAAAACAAAATTATTAGTATTCTCATAAGATCTATTTATATAAAAGATATCTCTATTCTCAATTAAGCGATACGGAGGTTTAAAACTTTTTAGTTTTGACCAGTCCTCCAAAGCTGGTTTTTTTACTTCTCCAATAATTCCTGGTTCTCCTACATACCAAATGCTTCCCCAATCATCTGTATAACTACCTTTTTTAGCTGTTTGTTTAACTACTTCATCGCTCCATCCTGGACTTAATTGTGAGGCACTAATATCCATAGGATATTTAGCAATTACTTTTTCAAACTTATCTTTTTCAAATAGCATTACATGTGGAAGAGCCCATAAGTCCCTTGGAACCCTGTCAGGTTTATTAAAAGTTAAACATGCTTTTACTCTTTCTCTTCCTGTCATTCCTTATACTCCTATCTAACCCTAAAAATATTCCAACTATGAAAATCGGTAGTCTCTACTCAATCAAGAGAGGTCATTACTTTCATTACTTTGTCCTTTTTTTCTAAAATATATTTATAAGCACTTAAATAATTTGAAAATGAAAACTCACTGGTGATTAATTTTTTTAATAGAAGCTTACTATTCTCTGTTAATTTAATAGCTTTGAGGAAATCATTTTTCTGATACATTAAAGTTCCAATTAAGCTTAATTCACGATCTTGTACAAGTCCTAAATCCACAAGTGGTTTTTTCCCATAGACACCAACAACAATAATCTTGCTTCCTTTTCTTGCCACTGATATTGCTTGAGATATGGTTTCCTGAACCCCAACACATTCAAATATTATATCTGCTTTATCTTTGCCAAAATTAGTTAATATAGCATTATTTAATTCTTCTTTTTCTGGATTTAAAACAAAATCTATGCCACATTCTTTAGCAATATTTAACCTGAACTCACTAAGGTCAGTTATCATTACCTGGGTAGCTCCAAGACCTTTTGCTGCCTGACTAACAAGATTGCCAATTGGTCCAGCACCTAATACCAAGACCTTTTTACCAGAAATCTCTCCCCCTCGGCCAATAGCATGAACAGCAACTGCTGCTGGTTCAATCATTGCACCCTCATCAAAAGATAAGCTCTCCGGTATTTTTAAAATCATTTCTTTATTAATACTAATGTACTCCTGAGCTGCTCCATTTGTTTGAAAACCCATAACTTTAAGCTCATCACAAATATGATACATGCCATGCCTGCATGGATAACATTTACCACACGTTACCTGAGGCATTAAAATAACTTTCTCTCCTATACGAAAGCAATCTACTAAAGAGCCTAACTCTTCTATAATTCCGGAAACTTCATGACCTTGAACAATTGGGTAATCAGTATATGGATGAACTCCATGAAATACATGGATATCTGAACCGCAAATTCCTATCTTCTTTACTTTTACAAGAACTTCCATTTCTCTTGGATTTGGTTTTTCAATTTCTTTATAAATAATTTTTCCAGGTTTTACCATAATTGCTTGTAGCATTTTTTCTCCAACTTTTTAAAATTTATATTTCTAGTTCGTTTTTATTCAAACACATAAAAAAATAATAATTCCATATAATGATTCTAAGAATGATAGTTCATAATTTCTGCGCCAGTAATTAATTTGACTATATCATTATGTAAATCATCCAGCCTATCCCCATAATCTTTAAAGATAATATCCCCTACTCTTCTGCCGTTTCGCAATACTATTACTCTATCTGCAATTTTAATAATATGCTCTATATTATGAGTAATAATTATAATACCATTTACGTGCTTTCTAGTTTCTTTAATCAAATCAAGAACTTTTTTAGATTCTCTTACACCAAGCGCTGCAGCGGGTTCGTCCATTATAATAATCTTTTGCCCCCAAAATAAGGCTCTTGTTATGGTAATGGCTTGTCTCTGTCCACCAGAAAGTTGTTTAACTTTTTGAGTTAAAAGTGGCAAATTTATAGATATATTTTTTATGGTTTGAGATGCCTCTTTTTGCATCTTCCTGCTATCAACAAAACCAAAAAGCCAACCAATGCCTTCACTTTTATATTCCCTTCCAGCAAAAATATTCTGTGAAAAGTCAAGGTTTTCAAAGAGTGCAAGGTCTTGATAAATTGTTTCTATTCCAAGCTCAAAAGCGTCTTTTGGATTTTTAATACTTACTGGTTTTCCAAATACCTCAATACTTCCATCATTTGGTAATTCTGCTCCAGATAAAATCTTTATTAAAGTCGATTTACCGGCACCATTATCTCCAACCAATCCAAGAATTTCACCATCTTTTAGCTCAAAATCTACATTCTCAAGAGCTGCAATAGAACCAAAATATTTTGTTATATTTTTTGCCCTTATTATATAATTATCATTCGACATATTAATACCCTCCCTTAAGATTTAATTAGGTTTCTACCTTTAGTTTTCAAATTCCTGTAGCGTTTCCCACCATGCAATTATATTTTCGACGGGCACTACACTTTGAATAATATGAATAGGAGCAAAAATAAACCCACCTCCCGGTGCTAAATCATTAATCCGTCTCTTTGTTTCTTCTTTAACTTCATCAGAGGATCCGTGAGTTAAAACACTGTTGTCACAACTGCCGCCCCAAAAGGTTAAATCTTTCCCAAATTCTTTTTTTAATATTTTAGTATCCATACCTCTACAATTTACTTGTACCGGATTTAAAATGTCGATACCAGCTTCTATAAGGAGAGGTATTGCTTCTTTTACTGCACCATCACTATGAAAAAATATATATACCTTTGATCTAGCTTTTTTCTTTATAAAGGAAAACAATTTTTTATGATAAGGCCAAATTAATTTTTTATATAAATCTAATGAAACAAGAAGACTATTTTGTGTCCCTAAATCATCAGCTTCTGAAATGACTAATACATTATCTCCGACAACTTCCAAAGCTTTTCCCCAATATTTCATTTTAATTTCTAAAAATCTATCCATGACTCCCTGGATTAATTTTGGATTAGAAATCATTTCAATAAAATGTTTCTCATGACCCATCATCCACATTGCATTTTCCCACATCCCTGAACTCATTCTTCCTAAAACATATGCCTTCTTTTCTTCATATACAATCTTGTCTGCTTTTTCTTTTAAGTCTATGTACCTATTTGGATCTAGAGGATCAGGCCAGGGATAATTATTTACATCATCTGAGTTTTCAACATTTTTTAATGGAAAATGGTACAAATCATAGTAAAGTCCATTTTCAACAGGCATTTGCCAACCTATTCCAAATTCATCTATCAAGCAATAATGTTCTCCCTGCAAACCTAAATCTTTTGCTAAAGGAGATTTTGATGGAGGGTTAGGAGCTACATTTTTTACATCTATTTTTAATTCTTTTACCAGGTCATCATCTGAAACTGCAAGTTGTGTTATCTTGTCCCATAATTTTACAGTTTCAGGCAGACCTAAATATTTTTTTAATTTCTTTAAAACCTTAATATTTATACCTGTAACAGCTGCACCACCGATATCCAAAGGAATTTTATCCGGTTCTTTATGTTCTAAGGCTAATTTTACTCTATCAAAACTTGTATAAGTCATATATCTTACCTCAAATCTTTTAAGTTTTTTTAATAATAGTTTTCTCTCGCCTTTTAATATTTAAAGTATCTAGAGTTACGGCTAATAGTAGAACTCCACCAATTACAAAAGTTTGCCAGTATATGCTTACATTTAGCAGCGACAGTATATTAATGGTAAGAACCATTATTAATGATCCTAAAAAAGCTCCTATAGCAGACCCTTCTCCTCCACTAAGGCTTGCTCCCCCAATTATAACAGCAGTTATTACTCTTAATTCTAAACCAGTACCAGCATAAACCATTGCTGCACCCATTCTTGCCGTCATAACAATTCCCGCAAATGCTGCAATAGCACTCATCAACATATAGTTAATTATTTTTACTTTATCTACATGTATTCCTAATAATCTTGAAGCTTTTTCATTTCCACCAATAAAATAGTTTTGTCGTAAAAATCTATTTTTCCTAAGCAGGACATCACCAATTATTACCAAAAGTAAGGCATAATATATCGGTAGTTGTACATCTAAAAAAACAGCTTGTCCTATACTATTAAATGCATCTCCTAGTTGAGCAACTTGTTGACCACTATTAACTATATATGTTAAACCACGAAATAGGCTCAAACCTGCAAGGGTTACTATAAAAGGGTTTATCCCTACCTTAGCAACCATAAAGCCATTAAATAATCCTATTAAAGCTCCTAAAACAAGAGTTATTATTATTGCTAAAACTAAAGGCATACCAGCTTTTTTAATTAATAAAGCTGCTACAATCCCAGTAAATCCAACTACTGATCCAACTGATAAATCAATACCCCCGCTTATTAAAAGATTAGTCATCCCAACAGCAAGAATGGCAGTAATTGATAGGGCCAATAGTAGAGTATGTATGTTAGTCTTTGTGAGAAAATATGGAGACGTAAAAGACATTATTATAAAAATGGCTGCTACTATAACAAATATACTAAACTCTCTTTGACCAGTAATTCTTTTTAAAAATCTCATCCTTTTCCTTTCCCTGATAATTTTAGATAAAGATTATATTTATATAAATTACTATGTTTCACTTTGGAATATTATCAAGGATATTGTTTAAACTTTTTCTATAATACGTAAAATTCTCCCACGAAACTCCGGGAGAAATAAGATGATCCCCGAAAGGTATATAACCACCATATTTTAAAACTTCAGTAACAGGCCTTAATATTTCATCAATTCTATTTTTCCCATGGACTATTTCAAATTTTGGTATACCACCCATAATTTGTAGTTTTGGGAAGGCTTTCCTAATTTTTATAATATCCATTCCACAACTTGCTTCAATTGGATACAACCCAGTAATACCACCTTCTATAAAAGTTGGTATCAGATCAAAACAATCCCCATCAGTGTCAACAAAAATAGATTTAATGCCTTTGCTTTTTAAAAAGTCAGTAAGTTTCTTGTAATAAGGTAGCATAAATTCTTTTATTAATGGAATTGAAACCATTGAAC
>JAUWCR010000105.1 GCA_030609215.1 Actinomycetes bacterium
ATTTTTTATATTAATTTTACCTCTGGCAGTAAAAGCACTTCCATTTCTTGAAATTCTTGTAGGCATAACAGAATCAAACATATCTACTCCGTAACTAATAGCATCTATTATCCCCAAAGGGTCTCCCAGTCCCATAAAATAGGCAGGCCTACTCCTGTCCAAAAAATCTAAGGTATAATTTAAAATATCCATCGTTAAATGTCTATCTTCGCCTACGCTTAATCCGCCTATTGCAATCCCATCAAAACCCATGCCTGATATCGCTTCAGCACAAAATCTTCTTGTCTCCCTTATAAATCCTCCTTGCACAATACCAAATATTTTTGGCTGCCTACCATTAACCTCATCTATTGTTTTTTTTGAAATTTCTGCCCATTTTAATGTTCTCTTTGTCGATTTTACAGTATACTCATAATTTTTATTACAACTTATACATTCATCAAGAACCATTATTATATCGGAACCCATTCTACACTGCATTTTAACAACATCAGCAGGAGTAAAGAAGTGATATGAACCATCGATTATAGACTTAAATTCAACACCATCACTATTAACTTTTCTTATCTTTCCCAGGCTAAAAACTTGAAACCCGCCACTATCTGTTAAAATACTCTTTTTCCAATTCATAAAACTATGTAATCCTCCTGCTTTTTCTATAACTTCAATTCCAGGCTGAAGATATAGATGATATAAGTTTGCCAGTATAATTTCACTACCCATTTTATATAGTTGTTCTGAAGTTACAGCCTTTACACTGGCTTTAGTACCGACAGGCATAAAAACAGGAGTTGGTATTATTTTTTTATTTATATATAGACAACCTGCTCTTGCAGATGTACTATCATCCTTTTTAAAAATCTTAAAAAAACCCATTGAACGTATAACCAATCAATTCATTTTATAAACATGCAATCTCCAAAACTATAAAATCTATAATTTTTTAACTTAGCTTCATTATAAGAATTAATAATACTTTTTCTCCCGGCAAAAGCACTTACCATTACAAGTAAAGTAGAATATGGCAGGTGAAAATTGGTAATAATGCAATCAATTAACTTAAACTTATATCCTGGATATATATATAAATCAGTATTACCACTGTCATTCTTTAAATAGCCATATTTCGTCATAACAGTCTCAAGAACTCTTGTAGTTGTGGTCCCAACTGCAATAACTCTGCCACCGCTGCTTTTTGCTCTATTTATTTTTTCCGCTTCTTTTTTAGATATATAATAATTTTCACTATGTATTTTGTGCTGTTCAATCTCACTCTCAGTTATAGGTTTGAATGTATCCAACCCTATGTCCAATCTAACTTTTGCAAATTTTATATTCCTTTTTCTTATTTTTTTAATTAAATCTAAAGTAAAATGAAGACCAGCTGTTGGAGCTGCTACTGAACCCTTTTTTCGGGCATAAATTGTCTGGTATCTATCGGGATCTATACCTGTTTTTTTTATATAAGGTGGAAGAGGTATTTTGCCGCAGCTTGCAATTATTTCTTCAGCTATATTACTGAATTTTACTATTGCTTTGCCATAATCTTGTTTTGTTTCAACTATGAAATAATATTTACCAACTATAACTTTACTTCCAACTTTAAGTCTCTTGGAAGGTCTCAGTAAAACAAGATACTTCTTTCCCCAAACTTTTTTTATGACAAAACATTCAATCTTTGCTCCAGTATCTTCTTTCCTCCCAATTAATCTGCACTTTTCAACTCTGCTTTCATTAATTACTAATATATCTTCACTTTCTAAATATTTATCAACATTAGAAAAGATATCATGATTGATTTTTCCCGTTTTTCTATCCAATATCAGAAGTTTTGAATTATCTCTGTTTTGCAAAGGTTTCTGAGCTATATATTTTTCAGGAAGATTGTAATAAAAAAACTTAAGTTTCATATTGGATTACATCATTACTAAAAAAGCTTTGTCCCGCTATTCCTATTAACTCCTAAATGCTTGCAGCCAAGATCAGTTGCAACTCTTCCCTTGGGTGTTCTTTTTATAAAACCTAATTGTAAAAGATAAGGTTCGTAAACATCTTCAATTGTATTCACTTCCTCTCCAATAGATACAGCAATTGTTCCCACGCCAACAGGTCCTCCATCAAACTTATTAACAATAGTATCCAGTATCTTTTTATCTATTATATCCAGGCCAAGTATATCAATATCAAGTTTTTTTAAAGCTTTTTTTGCAATTACTTCATTTATATTTCCATCCCCAAATATTAAAGCATAATCTCTAACCCTTTTTAGCAATCTATTTGCAATCCTTGGAGTACCTCTGCATCTTTTTCCAATTATAGCTGCCCCTTTTTCTGTTATACCCAGGCCCAATATATCAGCAGATCTTTTAATTATTTTTACAATATTTTCAATTTTGTAATAATCCAGTCTTAAATTTACACCAAACCTATCCCTGAGCGGTGATGCTATTAAACCAATTCTGGTAGTAGCTCCAATAATAGTAAAGGGAGTAATATCAATTCTAATGGATTTTGCAGATGGACCTTTGCCAATAATGATATCCAGTTTATAATCCTCCATAGCAGGATATAATATTTCTTCAACAGTTCTATTCAGTCTGTGTATTTCATCTATAAATAAAACATCAAACTTCTCAAGATTGGTTAAAATTGCAGCAATATCGCCAGCTCTTTCTATAGCTGGACCTGAAGTTATTCTAAAATTTACACTAAGTTCATTGGCTATTATCTCTGCAAGACATGTTTTCCCTAAACCAGGCGGGCCTGAAATAATGACATGATCCAGGGGTTCTTTTCTCTTCTTTGCAGAACTTATAAAAACTAAAAGATTTTCTATTATTTTTTTCTGCCCTATAAATCCAGATATATTCCTTGGTCGTAAACTTTTGTCAAGTTCAACATCTTCTTTCTTATATTTAGGATCAACGTCTCCTTTATTACTACTATTATTAGTATTAATTTTCTTATACCCCCCTTAATGCAATTTTTAATACTTCCTCAATTTTTTTATTTTTTATATCTTCAACTGTAATTTTTTGTATTGCTTTATCAATTTCCCTGGAACTATACCCTAAAGTCTTTAAAGCCTGCCTTAACTCTAAAACCTTTTTATCTTCTTCAAAAAATACAGCTCTACCGCTGCCAATTTCGCCTTCAGCTAATTTTTCCCTTAATTCCAGTATTATTCTTTCAGCTAATTTTTTACCAATTCCAGGCACCCTTCTTACCAGATCAACTTCTCTGCTTACGATAATTCTCGTAAGTTCATCTTCTCCATATATTGAGAAAGCACTCAGTGCAATTTTTATTGATATTCCTGATACATTAAGAAGCTTCAAAAAAAGCTCTTTCTCTTTTAAATTTAAAAATCCAACTAATTTCAATTCCTCTTCTCTAACATGTGTATATATATCAAGAAATACTTCCTTACCAACATCAGGAAGTTTTTCGTAAGTCCTGCTTGAGACAAGTATTTCAAATCCTATTCCACCTGTTTGAACTATTATGCTCGTAGGCAGCTTTTCTAATAATTTACCACTTATTTTAGCAATCATATAATAATTAACTACTCCACTAATTCTTTTATTTTATTTTCAAATTTATAATTATTAGCATGGCATATCGCTATTGCCATAGCATCCCAGGCATCGTCCTCTTTAGGAAAAAAATTGTCTTCTACTCCAAGAATAGCTTTTAACATATATTTTATTTGTAGCTTTGTAGCTCTACCATAACCTACAATTGCCTGCTTTACTTGAAGTGGTGTATATTCAAATATCTCTATATTATTTTCACTGCAAGCTAATATAGATATACCTCTCGCTTGGCCAACATTTAATGCAGTTTTAACATTTATACTAAAAAAGATATCTTCAATTGCCAAACAATCTGGAGAGTAATCTAATATTATCTTATTAATTTCATTATATATTTCTTTTAGTCTCTGATGAATTTTTTTATTTTTTATTGTTATAATGCAACCGCAATATATGGGTAAATACTTATTCCCTGCTACATCTAATATAGCAATTCCAGTTGCTGCCAATCCAGGATCTATTCCAATTATCCTAATTTTATTATGTCTCATTATTAAAATTACTGGGAATCAATTTTACTTAAAATATCATCGGATATTTCTAAATTTGTATTTACACTCTGCACATCATCATTATCATCTAATATATTTATAAGCTTTAATGCTTTCCCTGCATCATCTTTTGATAATTTAACTGTAGTTTTAGGAATATAAGCAATTTCACTTGATTTTATCCCTATATTACATTTCTCCAAACTCTCTTTTACCTTCATGAATTCAGATGGCAATGTTTTAATCTCATATAATTGATCTTCTTCATCAATATCTTCAGCACCATTATCAATAACGCTTAGCATAAATTCTTCTTCATTCTCTACATCACTTTTACTGACCAGTATTATACCCTTCATTTCAAACAACCAGCTAACACATCCGCTTTCGCCAAGATTCCCATTATTTTTACTAAAAATATTTCTAATCTCAGCAGCTGTTCTATTCTTATTTTCAGTCATAATTTCTACCATTATTGCAATTCCTGCGGGTCCATATCCTTCATACAATATTCTTTCGTACTTTACTCCTTCAATTTCTCCAGTTCCCTTCTTTATCGCTCTTTCAATATTATCAGCAGGCATATTATATTCTTTTGCTTTTGATATAACATTAGCAAGAGCAACATTGCTGCCTGGGTCACCGCTTCCTCCTTCTCTAGCAGCAACACTTATACTTCTGCTGAGCTTCCCAAACATATTTCCTCTTTTTGCATCTTCTTTTGCTTTTTTATGTTTAATAGAATGCCATTTTGAATGACCAGACATATCAATTCTCCCTTTTTTTATTTAATTCTATTATTTTTAAAAAATATTTATGAATTCGATTATCTTCAGTCAATTCAGGGTGAAAAGTGCTAACCAGTATATTTCCCTCCCTTGCAAAGATCACATTACTATTTAATCTTGCTAAAACTTTCACACTTTTTCCTATTTTTTTAATCTTGGGAGCTCTTATAAATACAGCTTTAAATTTATTCTTGTATATACAAGATTCCTCAATCATCTCTCCATCTAAATCAATAAACTCTTCGAAACTATCAATCTGTCTCCCGTAAGCATTCCTTTCCACATCTATATCAATATAGCCAAGTCCTGATTTTTCTCCAACCACCTTTTTTGCAATAAGAATTAAACCTGCACATGTTCCAAATATTGGTTTACCCTCTCGCCTGAATTTGTCCAAATACTCTTTAAAACCATATCCTGCTAAGAGCTTCTCCATGGTTGTACTTTCTCCTCCAGGAATAATAATACCATCTATTTTTTCTAGTTGCTCTGGAAGCTTTATTTCTTCTACTTCTTCCCTACATTTTTTTACCATTTCTATATGTTCTCTAAATGCTCCCTGGAGTGCAAGCACCCCTACTTTTATATTGCTCCTAATTCTTAC
>JAUWCR010000204.1 GCA_030609215.1 Actinomycetes bacterium
AGTATTCTGTTTGATTCTATATCATCTACAACCAGGATTGTTTGCTTTTTAAATTTTATATTATCTATGCGAGTTTCTTTTAAATCTTCAGGTATACCTTCTACAGAGGCAACAGCTACTTTCTTTAATATTACTTTAAATGTACTCCCTTTCCCAACTATGCTATCTACTGATATTTTTCCTCCCATTGCCTCAACCAGTTTTTTTGTTATCGCAAGGCCAAGGCCTGTTCCGCCATACTTTTCATCCCGCTGTCCTTTACTCTGTCTGAATGCATCAAAAATAATCCCTTTATTTTCAGCTGATATTCCTATTCCAGTATCTTTAACTGAAAAAATAAGATCAAATTTGCTTTTTTGTTCATGATAAATTCCTCTTGCAGAGAGCTTCACATATCCCTTGTCTGTAAATTTTACTGCATTGCCCATTAGATTAAATAAAATCTGGTGGATTCTTACCTCATCAAGCTGCAGCGCTTTGGGAAGTTCTTTATCAACATCAATTAAAAACTTTAATCCTTTTTCCTTCATTTTAACCGAAAATATTTTACCTATATCATTTAAGATGAACTTAGGGTTTAATGGTCTTTGCTTAAGTTCAATCATACCAGCTTCAATTTTGGATAAATCCAGGATATCATTTATTAAATCCAGGAGTATTTTCCCGCTTGATTTAATAGATTCTAAGTATTTTCTTTGCCCAGGATCATCAATCTGGCTGTCAAGAAGTTCCGAGAAGCCAAGTATTGCATTCATTGGAGTTCTTATTTCATGGCTCATGCTTGATAGAAACTCACTCTTTGTACGATCAGCATCTTCAGCTTTTTTAGTAGCTTTTTCAGCATTAATTTTTGCCACTTCAAGATTTCTATTTATTCTAATTACAATTACATATATTATAATTCCAATAATTAAGAATATTGCAAAAAATCCTGGTGCTATTATTAAAATATTTTTATAATACCTTTCAAAATAGCTATTAATATTAGTTAATACAAAAATTACTCCAATTTTATTACCCTCTATATCATAAATAGGAAAAACTGACTTGCTGTAACGGAAATTTCCCATTTTTATTACTCCCAGATACAATCCTTCACTAGTAAGATTACCTAAATCTATTTCCCCTGAAAATGGAATTTTAGAAGTTTCCACTATATTTACATAATCCTTTTTATCATCCCAATTATCTCTCAGTCCTTTTACTTCCCTTATCGAATCCCAATCTTTTTTATCCAAATATTTTTTTAATATAAATAGACTAAATTCATTTCCACTTTCTTCTTTCATAATTTTAAAATAATTACTGGCGTCCTGACCCATTTCTATATATCCTATTAAATCTCCATTTTTTCCGTAGTAAGGACTTACCACGCGCAAACCAAATGCAGTTTTACCAACTTCTGTTCCAGCGGTAATTTCTTTATTTTTAACAGCACTTTGATACGTAGACCTTTCTACTACGTCTCCAAACATTTCTGGATTATGAACTCTTAAAAAAATAGTGGACTCAGGTTCAGGGTTGATAAAATTCCAGTGTGTAATTCCATAGTTTTTATATAAATTTTTATAAATAGGATATATTAAATCATAAAGTTTCTCTCTATCCCCCTCAAGAAAAGTTCCTTTTATTTCATCATTTATTAGAAGGACTTCCAATGTTGAAGACAGCATTTTAGTATCGTTATCTTTCAAATTTTCAAAAGATCTTTTTGCATCTTCCAGATTATATTCAGAGAATTGTCTTACATTGCTTTTAAAAGTACCGTAACAAAATCCTATAACTATAAACAGACAAATTGCACAACTTAAAGTTATTAAAACAACGACTTTTGCTTTGTCTGACAAACTTCTATTTGTTTTCTTTCTTTTTTTATTTGAATTTTTTTTCATAACATTCATGAACTCCTACTTTTCCAGGCCAAATCCTTTATGTAAAATTTTTACTGCTTTTCTTATTTTACTCTTACGAACCACACACGAAATTCCTATTGGTGAAGTACTTATCATTTCTATATTTATATCTTTATCTCCAAGTAAATCGAACATTTTAGCAGCTACGCCTGGGTGCGTCTTCATTCCTTCCCCTATAATTGTAACCTTTGCAATATCTGAATCTATTTTTATATCTTCAATTTCCAATTCATTTTTTAAATAATCTAAAACTTTCCTTGCCTTATCCATATCCTCTTCCTCGATTGTAAAGGAAATAGCTGCTAAATTTTTTTCACTAACATTTTGCACAATTAAATCTATATTTATATTTTCAGATGCTAATCCTCCAAATAATTTAGATGCTACTCCGGGTTTATCAATTAGTCCAAATACAGATACTTTCACCTGATTATTATCATAAGTAACACCAGTAATGATCGGCCTTTCCATTTTTTCTTCACTTCTATTATAATCCATAATCCACGTCCCTTCACTATTATTAAAGCTTGATCTTACATGTAATACTACTTTATGCTTTTTGGCAAACTCTACAGCTCTTAGGTGCAGAACCTTGGCTCCCGATGAAGCCATTTCCAGCATTTCATCATAAGAGAGCGTTTTTATCTTACTTGATTCAGAAACTATATTCGGATCAGTAGTAAAAACTCCATCAACATCAGTATATATTTCACAATATTTTGCACCTATAGTCGTAGCTATTGCAACAGCTGTTGTGTCCGAACCTCCTCTGCCCAGAGTTGATATATCGCCATCTAAAGTTATCCCCTGAAAGCCCGCAATAATTACAATCCTGCCTTTTTTTAATTCTTTTATTATTCTTTCATTATT
>JAUWCR010000013.1 GCA_030609215.1 Actinomycetes bacterium
ACATAAAGATCAGACTTGGTCCTGGATGGGAAGTTTTCCATTATTCTGTAGTGATTTATAATGTCAATGGCAGGCAGGTAAATATTGTCATACCAGTACAGTGACGCTTCTTCAAAATTAATTTTTTTCTCATTACCCTCATTTAATTGATTCATAAGCTTATTTATTTGCTGCAGCAGGAAATCATATTTTCCGGGAATGGTAATATTAATTTTTGCAGCGGGCCTGTTTTTTTTGAGTTTTGTGAGATCTAAAAATTTCTCTCTTTCTGCTAAGAGAAACATGTCTTTAGGGTCCATTTCTCTGGTGACAGGAGTTTTGGTTATGAATTCTGTTACCTCTGCGTCTATGTACCTGGCCCCAATATTTTTTGCAACGCTGACTCTGTGGTTGCCATCGACGACAAAGTAAATATTGCCTACTTTGTACAGCTGAACAAGCGGAAGACCTATGTCTTTAGAAAATGCCCCGTGGATATTAGCCCATCTCTGCATTAGAAAAGTTTTCTTTGGAAGAAAGTATCTGTCAAAATCTTTGTATCTATCCACGCTTCCTACTATTTCATCTACCGCAACTGTTTTAATCCCAAAGTATCTCTGGTTATGGAGGCCAAGGCCTTTTTTTATCTTGTCAAACGACAGGAGTTCATTTTCCCTGCCAATGAGAAAAAATTTAAGGCTGTTAAGAAGTGACTTGAATCTGGCATTTTCAAATTTTTGTTTTGAATCACTATCTGCTGTTTTGAAAGCATTCATAAGCTTTTATTAAAATTCTATTATCCTATAGCCATATGCGTTTATAACTTTTGTACTGTTTGCAACTGTCTGCCAGTTGTCACCGGTTCTGTATAAATGGATATGGCCATGTATTAAATATTTTGGCTTGTAGGCTTTAATAAATTTGTTAAAACATTTAAAACCCTTATGACACAGGTCTTCCCCGTCATGTATTTTGTACGGAGGAGCATGTGTAATGAGGATATCAATATACTTTTTTTTAAGAAGTTTATTTAAGTAAAGTTTTGGCTTTAACCTGTTAATTTTCATGCACATCTCAAAATCAGTGTACTGGTGTTTGCCGTTATTGTATCTCATTGAGCCCTCAAGCCCTCCAATCAGGATGTCCTTGTATGCAATAATCCTGTTGTCAATATTTATGCACCCTCCAGGATGATTTCTTTTAATACATTTTTCAGTGTTTATAAAATCCTTATGATGATTTCCAAAAACATAAAACAGGGGTTTGCTCAGCATGGTAACTATAAATTCTAAGTAGTAACTTGGGAGGTCACCGCAGGAAATTACAAAATCTACATCCTGCATCCTTTTTACTATAGAAGGACTGTATATATGTTCAACAATTTCATCGCTTAAAGCTAATATTTTCATGGCGGTTATAAATAATAATTTTTTTTATTTAAATTTGCAAATAAGCTGTGCTTTAAACAATAGTTTAGCATCTTAAAAAAACTTTCTAAATAATGTCATAATATCAGCATTGCGGTGTTCTATATAAAAAAATTAATAAATATACTAAAATAACTCTTTAATAAATAATTTTTTACGCGTATTTGGGGCAATGCAAACCTGTGAGATAAATGATGGGAAAATATATAACAACAGGTAAAGAAAATAGTGATAATAAAAATAATTTTAACTGTAAGCTTATTCTAAGAAAAATAGTTATACAGATGTTAGTAGTTCTGGCAGTTTTGACTGCTGTACAGTTTGGCGGCCCAAAAGAAATTAGCGCAATTACATTGAAAGAGCTTGGAAATGAGATTGCAAAACTTAGTAGTGATGAAGAAAGATTACTGGAAGAAATACTTGTATCCGAAACGTCGGTTGAGCTTAAGAGAAGGGAGCTGGAGTCTTTAAATGAAAAATTAGACTTGTTTGAAGTTCAGCTAAGAGGACTTTATAACAAGATAGACGAGATCAGGAAGCGCGTTGATGACAAGACAGAATTATTAAAAGAGAGAATAATTTTTACTTATAAATACAAAAATAATGATATAGCAGTAGTTATAATTGGTGCGCGGGATATAAATGAATTAGTGAATAGTTTGTATCTTTTTAAAAATATAATGAGAAGAGATGCAGAAATAATAGAGGAGCTTCGCCTGGAGAGGGAAGAATACGGTAGAATATTAAGGAAATCTGAAGAGAAAAAAAATGAAATAGCAGAGTTAAAAGAAGAAATAAAAACTGAAGAACAGGAGCTGCTTAAGAGTATTGAACAAAATAAATTACTTTTGGAACAGGTAAAAGGTGAAAAAAAAGAGTTAGGCACATTACTTTCTGAAATAAAAAAAAGGATAGCTGAAGTTCAGCCTGCAGGTCTTACTTTGATTGGGGAATGGAGTATGGTGGCAACTGCTTATTATGCTTATGGGTCTGGAGGCAATGACATAAATGGGAATGGCATCACAGCAATTGGACTCAGGGCAAGAAAAGGCATAGTGGCAATTGACCCCAGATTTATACCGCTTGGGACAAAATTATATATACAGGGGTATGGGGAAGCTCTGGCAGCAGATACTGGTGGGTGGATAAAAGGCAACAGGATAGATCTTTGTTTTGAGTCACTTGAGGAATGTTTCAGGTATGGCAGAAGAAAGATAAAGATATATTTGGTGGAAGACTGACTATCTTGACTGTATAAAGTTTATATGGCCTGTCACCTAATTTATGGCAGCTTTTTGCTGGTTAGATTACTTTTAATAATTTATGCAAATTTTTAAAATCCTCAAAGTACTTATCCTCAGGAATTTTTTTAGCTAAAATAACATCCTCTGGCTCGTAAAATGGAACTAACTTAAAAGATGGGTTTTCAAATATTCTCATATGTATTTTGGTCATGTTGCGATATTTTTTATCTATGGAAAAGTATTTTTCCAATATGATATTGGATACATCCAGACCCAGGGAGATAACAATATGGGGGGTAATTATAGAAATTTCTTTGGAAAAAAAAGAAATACAGTTATTTACGTGTTTCTTTGATGACTTTGCAGCAACTGTTCCTCCTTCTGCATCGCTGGCTGAATTTTCTTTAGGAGTGCATTTAACAAGATAAGTAATATATACATCTTTGCTTAAAGAAAGGTTTATTTTTTTTATTAATTTTCTTAGGAGGCTGTTAGCAGACAATATGCCAGTCTTTTCAGCTGTTTCTTCCGGATAATTTCTTACTATGATTACTCTGGCATTTGACGCACCTATTCCTGCAGCAGGCTGCTTTCTTAATTTAGCCAAATCCAGGCACTTCTTGCATTGTATTATTTCTTCTGATAACTCTTTTAAGCTTTCCTTGGCACTTATTGGCATGGTAATAAGAGTATACACTATAAATATTTTAGAGTAAATATTAGATTCAAAAAAACACCAATTTTGGATTAAGACTGAAGGTATTTACCGATTTAAATTTTTTAAAATCATAATTATTTTTATCTGAAATTAATACTTTTGTGCCCGTAGAGTCTGAATTGCAAGAAATGTTTAAATTTTTGTGTTTAAATTTTTGTTGACAAGAAGCTAAGCAAGTAAGTATAATAATTAGTATGACGATAGAACTATTAGAAAGGATTTAAGATGCGAAAGCCAAAAGTAGGTTTCTTAAGCCTCACATGTCCCACTCACAGGGAGGCAAAGAACGAGACTGGTGATAATTGGATTAATACCACAGCTATAGAAAAAATTAAGAAGGAACTAATCAGTAATAATTTAGATCTTGTTGTAATTGATAAAGTAATCGCTTATTTTTATGAACTAGATGAGGTTGAAAGAAGATTTAATGACGAGAACATAGATGTGATATTTCTTTACATTTCTACCTGGAATTGGGCAGACCAAATATCCCAGTTTATTAGAAATATAAGTAAGCCAGTAATTATATATGCTGTTAATGATTCGAAAGCCTGGTCAATAGGGGGGCTTGCTGCCACACACGGAGGACTTGATGAGATTGGAATAAAAAGTAGAGTTGCTTATGGTGATATAGGCGATAAAGATGTTACGGGCAAAATAGTTCAATACTCAAAAGCTTCAATGGTAAAAAATATTTTAAGAAAATCACGGTACGGTTCTATTGGCGGCCAAGGCATGGGTATTCTTACAGGGATAGTGGATGCTAACCAGTGGCTAAAGGATTTTGGTATTCTAACAGGTTTTACAGATCAATATACCCTGGTCGTTGAGGCAGAGAAATTTCCTATTTCTGAAGTAAAAAATTATCATGAGAAGCTAAAAAATGAATACAGAAGTATCCCTGAGTTTAGCAAGGTTTTTGAAAATTCAATTAGACTGTATTTAGCTTTAGAAAAGATCGTAAAGGAAGAAAGATATAATTTTACTGGAGTAAAATGTACTTTTGATTTAAGTGATAATTATTGTTCTGCGTGTCTTGCTCAAAGTAGATTATCTAATAGAGGCTTTGTCTCAACATGCTTAAATGATTCAAATGGTGCTCTTTCTACATATATTTTAAGTTTGCTAAAAAAAGAAAGTGAGCCAGTATTTACTGCCGATGTTAATCTAGCAAATAAAAAAGATAATTTAATAAAATTAATTGATGATGGAGCTGCCTCTCCAAAACTGACGTTAAATCCAAAAGAGGATGCCGAACTTCTAATGCAGCCCACTCTTGAGGCAAAAGCAAGTGGGATTTGCACTAAATTATTTGCAAAGCCTGGTGATGTAACCCTAATTAGGCTTGCACGAATAAATTCTAAATATGTTCTCCATTTGACTGAAGGAGAGGTAATTTCAGTTGACGAGGATAAGAAAGAATTAATAATGGCTGAATGTGGCTATCCTATATGGCCCCACGCTCTTATTAGAATCAAAGGAGATATTGATAGATTTGTAGACAACCTTAGAAGTGAATATATTCATATGGCTTATGGAAATCTAAAGAGTGAAATTAAAGATTTTTGTGAATTATTTGATATAGAATTGATAAAAAATTAGTTTGAGACATTTAATTGAATGGGAGGTGGTAGGAGAATTAATATTAGCAGAGTTGTAAATATTGGCTAAGGCAGAAAAGTAAAAAGTAAGTTTTAGCCACTGTTTTATTATTTATTACATTAACACGATAGTGATAATACTTACAACTATTTTAATTCTCTAAAAGCTCCCCCATTGACAATAAGGATCCGCATGGTATTATTTAAATAGTTCAAAACTATTCACAAAAATTTATAATTATTTAAATTAAATTTATAATAATTTATTAACTTCAATTAAATGGAAATCAGAGAAAAAATTGACAGCAGCAAATTAAGAGAAGAATCAGAAGAAAAATCCATTCCAATAATAGACTTACTTCTAGAAAAATTAAAAGATATTTCGCAAAAAGAAAAGAAAGGCTATACTCTATTTGCAGTTTGTCCTAATTCAGAAAATGTAGTTAAAGCCTCGCTTCGTGCAGCAAAAAGAGCACATGCTCCAATAAAGTTTGCTGCTACTTTAAATCAGGTAGATACAGATGGCGGGTATACTGGTTGGACTCAGTATGATTTAGTGAGAAAAATAAAAGAGTATTCTTACCGCATTGGATATGGCGGTCCAATAATTGTTGCTGTTGATCACGGAGGCCCCTGGGTAAAAGATATGCAAACCACCGAAAGATGGGATCTAGATAAGTCTATGAGTTGGATAAAAAAATCATTTGAGGCAGCATTACTTGCTGGTTACGATCTACTTCATGTAGACCCTACAGTGGATATTTTTAATAAAGATATAAAAATAGGAACTGTTGTAGAAAGAACCATAGAGCTAATTTTGCATGTAGAGAAATTTCGCAGATTAAAAAAAATAAAACCAATATCTTACGAAGTTGGAACTGAAGAAGTACATGGTGGGCTTGCAGATATAAATGTTTTTAAAAAATTCTTAGAGCTACTAAAAGATGGTCTTGCAAAGGTTGGGCTGGATTATGTATGGCCTTCCTTTATGGTAGGTAAGGTAGGAACAGACTTGCATACTTCAACATTTGACCCAGATGTAGCCAGAAGGCTGGTAAATATTGCAGCTGGCTATGGTTCTTATGTAAAAGGGCATTATACTGATTTTGTTTCCAATCCAGATGATTACCCTAAAAGTGGAATGGGAGCAGCAAATGTTGGTCCTGAATTCACTATATGTGAATATGACGCCTTGGAAGAATTGTGTGCAATTGAAAATGATCTTTACAAGAAAGATAAAATAGCATGCAGGTCTAATTATAAGAAGATATTAGAAGGAGCAGTAATAAAATCTGGCAGATGGAAGAAATGGCTTAAAGATGATGAAAAGGATTTTGATTCTTTGAGCAAGCAGAGAAGGCAATGGATAGTAAAGACAAGCTCTCGTTATGTTTGGGCTATGCCAGAAGTTAGATGTGCGCAGATGCTACTTTACAAGAATTTGGGACTTAACGGAATAGATGCAGAGAATTGGGTGTTGGCGAACATTGAGGCAAGTATGGATAAATACTTTAGGGCGTTTAATTTAATTAATATAAATGACAAGTTAAATATATGTTAAAAATAATATTGGAAAAATTAAACAACTGACGTAATAAGAGGATAATATTAAAAGAGAAAATTAATTTATAAATTTACTTAAAGAAGAAAATTATGAAAAAGAATTGTTTAGTTGTAGGTGATTTAAACGTAGATATAGTTTTAAATGAATTAAAAGATTATCCAGAGCTGGGAAAAGAAATTATTGCTAAAAATCATTTTCTGGATATCGGAGGGTCAGGTGGAATTTTTTCTGCTGTTTTATCAGGATTGGGCATAAACACCTATATTATCTCCAAGGTAGGGGATGACTTTCTTGGCAAGTTTCTTATAGATAAATTAAAAAGTTATGGTGTTAACATAAATAAATTAATCATAGAAGACAACAAAGAGACCGGTATAACAATAAACTTGTCTTACAGGAGCGATAAGTATCAGATTTCTTCTCTTAATCTGGTAAGTAGCTTAAATACAGATGAAGTTATATTTAAAAACATTAAATATATAGGACATGTTCATTTCACTTCCTATTATATGATGAATAATTTAAAAAAAGATTACGTAAAACTTATTGGTGATATTAAAAAAAATTATCCCGGTATCACCTTTTCGCTTGATACCAATGATGACCCAGAAGATAGATGGGGAGATGAAATTCATAAGATTTTAAATAGTGCTGATATTTTTTTAGCAAATAAGAAAGAAGCATTAAAGATTTCAAAAGAAACTGATACTAAAAATGCTCTTAATAAACTGAGCAGAGAAGTAAAAACAGTGGTTATTAAATTAGGAAGTGAAGGATATATAGCCAGGGATGGAGACAATTACCATAGTGGAGACTCATTAAGCATAAATTTTAAGGATAGTACGGGTGCAGGTGATAATTTTGATGCAGGATTTATTTATGGATATATAAATGACCTGAGTATTGACGAAAGCTTAAAGATTGCCAATATATGCGGTGCTAAAAGTGCAGAGTATCTTGGTGGGGTAGGAAATAAAAAAAAGTTCTTAGAGTTGAGGGAGTTAATAAAGGAATTAATTAGTAAGGTAAATTAGAAAAAAACTAAATAAGGAATTTTGCAGGATTTTATACTCTTATGTAAATAATATTAATAAAAGAATAAAAAATAAAGTGATAATAAAGAGAGATGATTGGTAGGTACATATCTTAAACTCAGAAATTTAATTTTTATAAATTGTATTTAAAGAACAAAGGGAGAGTAAGTTGGAAAATGATAATTATACTTATAAAGAAATAATGGCTCAGATAGAAAGTTGGGAAAAAGCATACAGCGATATTGTTGATGGAAAGATTGGTTTAGATTTAAACATTTTCTCTGATGAATATAATGAAATAATATTTTTTGGTTGTGTTTCATCTTATAATTTAGCAATGTCTGCTTCATTTTTTACTAAGTCACTTCAAAATGAGAGAAGTTGTTTAGCTTTGCCAAGTTCAGAGTTATTGGTAAATACTGATACATATATTAGTAAAGATAGGAGATATTTAATTGTAGGATTTTCAAGGTCGGGTGAAACCACTGAGAGTGTTAATGCAGTAAAGCAGTTACAAGGCAGAAAAAACATAACATCTCTTACTTTTTCCTGCAAAGAGGGAAGCACTATCGCAAGTTTTTCTGATAATCATTTTATATGTAGAGATACTGTTGAAAAAAGTATTGTAATGACAAAATCATTTTCAACTATGTTATTTGCGTATTGCCTGATGTTAACTAAGTCTTTAGATAAAAAAGAGATGTTAAATGAGTTTAAATATTTAATAGATTATTTAAATGAAAATATTTCTAATTTATTCGGTGATATTGAAAGTTATTTAGCTAAAAATAACTTTGGTTCTTATTTTGTCCTTGGGAGTGGATTTAATTATGGTTTGGCTGTAGAAGCAGATTTAAAAATGAAAGAGATGTCCCAAACACCTTCTTACTCTTATCATTTATATGAGTTTAATCACGGACCTAAATCTTTATTGGATAAAGATAGCCTGTGTTTAATTTTAACTCTGGGTAAAAATCTATTTAAAAATGAGGAAATCATAAAGGAAATTTTAAACTTGAGTTCTAAAGTTATAGTAATAGGTAGTAGGGATGTTGAGATAGCTGATAATAAAAAAATAAATTATTTACTTTATAATTCAGATTTTAAGTTTGATATTATTAAGTCATTTATAAATATTCCTGTATTTCAAATCCTGGCTTATATAAAAACTATGAAAGAAAATTTAGATCCAGATAAACCTAAGAATTTAGGTTACACAATGGTGATATGAAATAAGAGAGCTTGTATAGGTTTATATAAATATGATATAGGAATTAATTGTAGTACGAATATTAGTAATTTAAATATATCGGTAATTGATAGTTAGAAAGAATTATTGAAAATTGGTTAAAACGTTATTTGGTCAGAAGGAGGTGATAGAAGAATCTGTAGTAATATAGTAAGTGAATTATAAAATATCACGATCAGAGAATAAAAGGTAATAAATTTGGGGTTGTGTGAGAAGAATTTGGGTTGGAGGTTTCTTGGCAGATATTTTTTGGAAGGAAAGGAGATGATGCTTATGAAATTAAAATAGTTGAGATTTGTTTAAGCAGTTGGCAGTATCATCACTTAAAACAAATCCCGAGGCAGGTTTTTATCACACTTATTATTAATTTTTTAAAGAGAGGAGTGAAAATGAAAAAGTTATTTATTTGGCTACTAATAGCTGTGTTTGCTGTTTCTATGGCTTTTATGGGAATTGGTTGTAAGAAAGCAGAGGAAGCTGCAGCACCAGCTGAAGAGGTAACAGCAGAGGAAGAAATAGCTGAAGAGGCTGCTCCAGCAGAAGAAGAAGCGATCGGAGAACCAAAAACAATAGTTTGGTGGTCGCTTTGGAATGAACAGGAACCAAATGCTGTTGTCATTAAAAAATGGATTGAGGAGTATAAAAAAGTAAAACCAGAAATAACCATAGATATAGCTTTTGTTGGTAGAGAAGTTATGACAAAAGCTATGGTTGCCAGGAGTGGTGGTGAGGTTGTTGACCTTGTAGATACAGAAAGCTATGTCCTACAAGGCTCTTTGGTTAAGGAAGGAATATCATTAGTAATGGACGAAGCTCTAGATACTCCTAGCTATAAAGGGGACAGTTCTTGGAGAGATAGTTTTCTTGCGGGTACACTTGAGCAACATGCTGCTGATGATGGGAAGGTTTCAGTTATTTCTTATAACCTAATAACCAATGGTTTTATTTATGATAAAAAATTGTGGAATGACAATGGCTGGGCTGTTCCAAAAACCTGGGATGAATTTCTTGCGCTATGTGAAATCATAAAAACTACCTCTGATATTGAACCTATAACTCAGGATGCAGGAGTAGACTTCTATAATGATATGTGGAATTATCAAATAATGGAAAAGCTTAAAGGACCTGGAGCTCTACTAGCAGCAGTAGAAGATAAAACAGGTAAAAGCTGGGAAGATCCTGCTTTTAAAGAAGCTATTGAATTGGAGCGAGAGTTATTTAACAAAGGTTATTTTGTTGAAGGTTGTGCTGGTTTTACATGGCCTGCTGGTCAATTATTGCTAGCATCAGGGGAAGCTGCTATGGAATTGTGTGGAAGTTGGCTTCCTTGCGAGTTAAAAGACCAAGTTAGTGAGGATTTTGAATGGGGAACTTTTCCATTTCCTGAAATTGCTGGAGGAGTTGGAAAAATCACTGATATGGAATCTTACTTAATTGGTTGGGCTGCTTTTAACGATACTAAAGTTGGTCCTGAAATTGTAGATTTCTTGAAATTCTGTACAACTGCTGATAATCAACAGATATGGGTAGATGAAACATGGAACATGTCTGCTATATTAGGAACAGGCATACCACCAGCATTGGAAGGTTTGGGGAAAGCACTTTTAGATTCAAAAGCTTTGTTTAGCCCTCATGATGGAATTCCAGATGTGTACCCTGATTATCAAAAGAATATTTACCTGAAGAATCATAATCTTGCTTTTTTAGGAGAAATTACGCCTGATGAATATATCAAGTTGATGAAAGAAGAAACAATAGCATACTGGGAAAGTCAATAGTCAATTGGTTAATATGTGCCACGCTAATAAATATGTGGCACATATTAACAATAATATGTAAAAGAGATAATATATTATGAAAAAAAGAAGAAAGTATATTGCCTGGATATTTTTAGGACCATCATTAATTATGTATCTCTATTTCTTTGTATATCCTACGATAGAAGCTATTAGATTAAGTTTTTATAAGTGCTCGGGTTTTACTAAAAATCCAGAATTTGTAGGTCTTAAGAATTTTTCAAAGCTTATAAGTGACGATAGTTTTTTAGCAGCTCTTAAAAATACTTTGCTACTGCTAGTGATTGGTGGGATATGTATTTTCCTACTTGCATTTATTTTTTCTTTGCTTTTAGGTTCTGGTATTAGAGGGAAAAAAGTATATAGGACTATTATATTTTTTCCGTTTATTATTGCTCCTGTAGTTCATTCGATATACTGGGGATTATTGGTATATAATCCTAGGACTGGGATGTTAAATCAATTTTTTAAGTTGTTGCATATAGAAGTACTGGCAAAATTTACATTTACTGACATCAGACACATATTCGGAAGTGTTTTGTTTGTGGTTATCTGGTTAAGTGTTGGTTTTTATTTAATACTACTGATGGCTGGAATTGAGAGAATTCCTCCTTATTTGTATGAAGCAGCCAGAATTGAGGGTGCAACTGAATTAAGAATGTTTTTTAATATTACACTACCTCTGGTAAAAGAAGTTTTAGTAATAGCGATGATCTTCTGGGGTATTAATGCTATTAAAATGTTTGATTTACTTTATGCATTTGGGGGAATACTACCGCCCAGATCACTATGGACTAATGCTATATATCTCTATATTGTAGGTTTTGGTAAAAGAGATCCGATATTCCAATTAGGGTATGCTAGTGCCATAGGTGTTGCCACATTATTGTTAGTAGTGATAGTTGCATTTATTATAAGGAAACTAATCAGAAGAGAAATCTATGAATATTAATGATTTTTTAAAAAGTAAAGCAAGGAAAAGATAAAATATGAGG
>JAUWCR010000217.1 GCA_030609215.1 Actinomycetes bacterium
GCAGTTGCCATTAAGCATAATTATAGGAGATGTGAATTCTTTAAAACTTGTAAATGATGCTTTTGGTTATGAACAGGGTGACAAACTACTTATTAAAATTGCAGAAATATTAAAAAACTGCTGCAGGGCAGAAGATATTGTTTCCAGGTGGGGTGGAGATGAATTCGCAATACTGCTTCCAAAAACTACTGAGTATATTGCAAAAAAATTTATTAGCAGAGCAAGGATAACGTGTAAAAAAACTACAGGTTATAATGTACCTATAAGCATATCTTTAGGAGTATCAACAAAAGTAAACAAAGAAGAGAATATTTCAAGAATAGTAAAAAAGGCTGAAGATAGAATGCATAGATGTAAATTATTAGAAACCAAAAAAATTCAAAGTTTAATAATATTAAATCTTGAAAATAAACTCTGGGGGAAAAATCGTAAAACAAAAAAACATGTAAGGAAATTAAAGGAGTTGTCTGTAAAATTTGGGGAAAAAATAGGAATGTCTAAAGATAATCTAAACGAACTTACACTGCTTACAGTTTTGCATGATATAGGAAAATTAGGGATACAAGATTCTATTCTTTCAAAGAGTAACAGATTAACTAAGAAAGAGTGGAGTATTGTAAAAAAACATCCTGAGATAGGATACAATATTGCATTATCTTCTCCAAAGCTATTACAGATAGCTGAAGCTATACTGTACCATCATGAATGGTGGGACGGTAAAGAAGGTTATCCCCAAGAATTAAAAGGTAAGGGTATTCCTTTGATATCTCGTATACTAGCAATAATTGAAGCTTATGATGCTATGACTTATGGCAGATGTTATAAAAAACCAATAAGTAAAAAAGAAGCAATAAAAGAGCTGATAGGGTACTCGGGAACCCAGTTTGACCCTCAATTAGTTGGTAAGTTTTTAAACATTCTTGAAAATTAAAATCACACAAAATGATTCTTTAGCTATTAATTAATTATTATAGCTATTTTTATTTCTATTAATAATTCATTTACAATTAATTAGGCAATCCTATTTTATACTTTTATTCTTATACCAAATTAGACAATCCCGTACTTACTGTGTTAATATTTAATTCAAATTTTTAAAGTGATATTTAATAATTATTGGAGAGTTTAAGAAATGGAAAAGAGTTTAAAAAAACAAATGGAAGAGATATTAAAAGGAACAGAAGATGTCCTGTTAGCAGAGGAACTTGAGAGTATTATAAGCTATTCAATAAAAGAAAATAAACCTTTGAAAGTTAAACTTGGGCTTGACCCTACTGCACCTGATATACATTTAGGCCATACAGTAGTTTTAAGTAAACTCAGGCAGTTTCAGGATTTAGGTCATAAAGCTATATTAATTATTGGTGATTATACAGCCAGAATAGGTGATCCTTCCGGAAGGTCAACTCTTCGTCCAAGGTTATCATCTGAAGCCATAGATAAAAATGCAGAAACTTACACGAAACAGGCATTCAAAATACTGGATTCTAAAAAAACAGAAGTAGTTAAAAATTCAGAATGGCTAAAGCCCTTAAAGCTTAAAGATATTTTAAATTTAACTTCCAGATTTACAGTTGCCAGAATGCTTGAAAGAGATGATTTTAAAAAGAGATTTCAGGGTAATATTTCTATAGCTATTATGGAATTTTTATATCCGATCATGCAGGCTTATGACTCTGTTGCCATTAAGGCAGATATTGAGCTTGGCGGGACAGATCAAAGGTTTAACTTGCTTATGGGTAGAGAATTGCAAAAGGAGTTTAAGCAACGCCCCCAGGTAGCTATAACTATGCCAATTCTTGTAGGAACTGATGGTGTTGAAAAGATGAGTAAAAGCCTTGGAAATTATATAGGTGTTACTGAGCCGCCTGAAGAGATTTTTGGCAAGATTATGTCTATTCAAGATGGTATTATGATTGATTATTATAAATTGGTAACCAGGTTAAATATAACTGAAATTGGAGAAATAGAAGATAGTATTAATAGTAAGAGTGTAAATCCAGTTTTAGCTAAAAGGAGACTTGCAAGATTAATAATTGAAGGGCTGTACAGCAGGGATGATGCGGTAGTAGCAGAAAAGAGTTTTGATAATATTTTCAAGGAGAAGCTTGCTCCTGATAAAATTGAAGAATATATTTTAGCTCAAGATGATATAAAAGAAGGTAAAGTATGGGTAGTAAGAGTACTTGTTGAAAGCAGGCTTGCCAGCTCTAATGGTGAGGCAAGAAGATTAATTAGCCAGGGAGCAGTAAAACTGGGCAGCAAGAAGATTGAAGACCCAAATTTAGAATTAGAATTAGAGAAGATTAATAATAAGATAATTCAAAAAGGTAAAAGATATTTTAGAAAAATAATTATAAAATAAAAATAATTTAATAGGAATTTTCATAAATGAAACCCAGAAAAATAAGAAATGTTCTATATCCTCCTGGAACATTACATTTCAGGCCTGTAGGAGTATCAAAGCAATCAAGTAGTGTATTCCTAACTATTGATGAATATGAGGCAATAAGACTTGCAGACTACGAGA
>JAUWCR010000005.1 GCA_030609215.1 Actinomycetes bacterium
AATTATGCTATTATAACTTTATTGCCTGGTTATCTAATAAAAACAGACGTTTCGTTTAGGCAGGATAGAAAACTTTTAATAGAAAGGAGGTGATGTAACAAAAAATGTTTTTAAAAATTAATAGAAAGGAGGTGATAAAAATAAATATTATTATTGGATTGAATAGGAAAGTTAAATTGTGGAGTCAAAAAGGTCAATCCACACTGGAGTATGCGCTTGTTGTAGTAATAGCTGGAATTATAAGTGCTATTTTGCTGGCTGTTGGAAAACCGATAATAATTGATACGATATCAAAGGTTTTTAACAAGATAGCATCTATGGTATAGCGGGCAGTTAGTAAATAATAGGTAATTATTTCAGAGATTACAGGTAATTACTCAAGGAAAATGGGCGAGGGGAGAAATTCCCTATATTTTGAACCCGAACTGGGAAGCAGTTTGTATTAAGAAGAGGAGAGGGAAAAGTATTAAGAATAAATGAGAGGAGATATTGAAAGCAAGTGAGAAAAGTAGATAACAAAGACTGTAGAAAATATTTGAATAATAGATACAGGAGTCGGCATTTGAGTGCTGTGCGTAAATCTAAGATTAAGGACACGGACGGGCAGGCTTCATTGGAATTTGCTCTCATTATTCCTTTACTTATAATTGTTGTCTTAATTGTTTCCCAGCTAGGGTACCTTGTATATGTACAGAATGTATTGGTGCAGGCAGCAAGAGAGGGAACCAGAGTCATTTCAACAACTAATTCTAACCGCATGGCTTTTAATAGAATTGGTCAGATTTGCTCAAGGCTTGATAAGAACAGGCTAAAAATAAAGATTGACCCCGGCAGCAGTACTGGCCGGGAAGTCGGGGATGTAGTTACTGTAAACCTGTCATATAAATATAGTGGAGTTACAAACCTGATTAATCTATTGATAGGCAGGGATATCTTCATAAACACAGACAGTAGTATGAGGATGGAATGTTACTGAGTATTATTAAGAGTAAAAATAATGGCAATATATCTATTTTAGCCCTGGTTTTAACAACTCTATTTGCTTTTTTGTTTCTGCTTGTATTTGATTTATGCAAAATTTTTGTTGGAAGGGAAATGACTAAGAATGCCTCTGATGCTGCTTCAATAGCAGCAGCTCAAAATCTCTTATTTTTTGAAGATTTAGATTGTAAAAAAATTGCGGCTGAAATTGCTAATGAAAATGGGTGTGTGCTGATTGACTGCAGCTATAACTATAATGAAGTTGTGGTAACTGTAGAGAAGAAGCTGGATTTTGTTTTAATTGACATTTTTACTGCCAAGTACTGCAGAGTTCAGGCAATGTCTAAATCTGAAGTAATCTTTCCCTGGGACGATCAATTTGGTTTTTGCAGGTATTATAGGTTTAGATATTAGTGCCTTTACATGTAAATATAGCAGGGAGTAAAAGGTTTGAATGTATCTAAGTCTTAGAAATTTTCAAGTGATTCTAGATTAATAATTTTTTAAGGAATATATTTTAATGGAGGTGAACATGAATAATTTAAATCAGATGTATTTACTTGGCAATTTAACTAGAGATCCAGAAATTAAATATACAAATGAAGGAATTGCAATTACTGAAATGGGAATTGCAGTTAATAAAAGATGGAAGGATAAAAACGGAAAGGATTTAGAGATTGTTGATTATTTTAATATAACTGCCTGGAATGCATTGGCAGAAAATTGTGCAACTACTTTAAAAAAAGGTGACAGGGTACTTGTTGGCGGACATCTTAATTATAGAAGCTGGGAAAATAAGGAGGGTAAGAAGTGTAATATAATTAATATTACAGCAGATATAATAGCAGCAAGTCTGGAATTTTATCCATTAAAGATTATGTCAGATGAAGGTAGTAAAGATAGAAAAAAAAATAATAAATAAGTTATAATATAGAGAAGTTGATTTTAGAAAGTATTAGGATTAATATTTGTTAAATATTTAATTTTAATTAAAAAGTTACCAATTTCATTTTTTATAAATATGCAAGTTGGAATAATAGGACTTCCAAATGCTGGTAAGTCAACTATTTTTAATACCTTAACAAAAGGAAGGGCAGAGGTAGCAAGCTACCCTTTTTGTACAATTGAGCCTAATATTGGGATAACAGAAGTTCCTGATAATAATATTCAAAGCCTGTCTGATATATATAATTCTGCAAAGATCACACCTGCAACTATAAGAATTTTAGATATTGCTGGACTTGTTAAGGGAGCAAGCAGGGGGGAGGGACTGGGAAATAAATTCCTGTCACACATAAGAACAGTAGATGTGATAGCTCATATTGTCAGATGTTTTTATGACGAAAATGTATCACATATAGATAAAGATATTGATCCTGCAGGGGATATTGGCATTATAAACACCGAACTTCTGCTTGCTGATATTGAGATATTACAGAGAAAGAGAGAAAAACTTATAAGTATTTCAAAATCAGGAGATGCTTTAGCAAAATCTCAACTTGGAGTAGTCGAATTTATTACAGGTGAATTTAACAATGAGAGAATCCCAGATTTAAGTGATTTATATGGCAGACATAATGAGTTGTTTGATGAATTAAATTTATTGAGTATCAAACCTACTTTGTATATTGCTAATACTGGTGATGGCGAGAAAGATGAGGAGTTATATAAAAAATTGATTACTGAGGTCAGCTGTAAGGATATAATTAAAATATTTGCAAAATTAGAATCTGAACTTTTAGAACTTCCAAAAGAAGAAAGATCAGAATATGCCAGAGAGCTTGGTGTTGATAAGAGCGGTCTTAGTATTTTTATAAGAACATGTTACGAAATGCTGGATCTTATTACTTTTTATACAATAAATAAAAACGAAACCAGAGCATGGTCTATAAAAAAAGGAAGTAATGTTCTAAAAGCTGCTGGTAAAATTCATAGTGACATGGAAAAAGGGTTTATTAAGGCAGAAGTAATAAATGCACGGCAGTTACTGGATTTTGGATCTGTAAGTCATGCCAGAGAAGAGGGCAAGGTGAGAATTGAAGGCAAGGACTATATTGTTGGAGATAAAGATGTAATACAGGTAAGGTTTTCGGTTTAGTTTTTTAATATATAGCGTGCAAAGGAGAGAGGTAAAAACTTGGCAATTAGGAAGTCGAATTATGAAAGTTATGATTACAAGGAATTCTGGGAGGATAATAAAAGAATATACGAAGATAAATCCGAAAGGTTAGCTCTAAAAAAAATGATGGCTGGATTAAAAACAGACAGCAGGATTTTTTTAGATATCGGCTGCGGTTACGGCAGACTCTTTAATGAGTATATGAATTTTAAAAATATAATAATGGTTGATTATTCACTCAAAGGTTTAAAAACTGCCAGGGATAATGTTAGAAAGTTTTTGAAGAATGATGAGCAAAAATTGTCATCTGTATATTTTGTAGCTGCTAATGCGACATCTTTACCATTTAAATCTGATTGTATAGATTTTTTACTTACGGTCAGGGTAATTCATCACCTTAATTCTCCAGAAAAATATTTTAATGAAGTTTGCAGAATATTAAGGAATGAAGGATTGTATTTTTTGGAATTTGCCAATAAAAGAAACTTAAAGAATATCTTGAGATATTTTATAGGGAAGATGGATACATCACCCTTTAATTTAATTCCATCTCAGATTGGAGAAACTATATTAAACTTTCATCCAAAATATATAGCTAATTTTTTACATGAAAGGAATTTCATAATTAAAAGATTGATAAGTGTCTCTAATTTCCGTAGTGAGTTACTGAAGAGATGTATCGGCACAAAATTTCTTCTTTTATTTGAAAGTATGTATCAAAATTTTTTTTCATCTATTTCAATTGGACCCAGCATTTTTTTAAAGTCAGTTTTACATAAAAAAGAAGCTGGGAAGAATTTTTACAAATTTACTGATAGTAAAATAAACAGTAGTAATGTTTTATCTAATGATAATGCTGGAAAATCCTTGTCAAAAAAATATTTAAAAATTAACATATGTGATATTTTGATATGTCCTTGCTGCAAAAAAGAAAATCTTTTATTTGAAAAAAGCAAGATATTTTGCACCAGTTGCAAAAAAATATTCTCAATTGAGGATGGAATTTATAATTTTAAAAATTAATTTTAAATTTTTTCTGCTTTTTAAAGAGATTTGCCACAATGAAAAACACAGGCCTGTTGAATTATTTTAATTAAAACAATCAATAGAATTGTAAAAGTATAGAGAAATTGTTACAATTGTGATACAAAGTTATTTTTATATTAACATAATAGTTAATCTTATACCAAATTTATAGAATCGATGCGCTCTGAAGAAGTGTATATTTTAAATATATGGCAAATTTTATAGGAGTTGATGGATTGATGAAAGAGAAAATATATTCCGAAGGAATAATTTCCAGATTGTCAAGATATTTAAAATATGTTGTTCAATTAAAGGAAATTGGTAAAAGAACTGTTACATCAAGAGAAATTTCTAAGAGTGCAAGAGTAAATAGTGCAGAAGTGAGAAGAGACCTTATAGACTTTGGCGTAAAAGGCAAAAGAGGCGTTGGATTTAATATTAATGACCTAATTCATTCATTTAATAAAATATTAGGTTACAAGAAAAAAGTCCATATTATTCTGGTAGGAGCAGGAAATCTTGGCAAGGCAATATTAAATTATAAAATGTTGGGTAAATTCGGTTTTAGGGTTGAAAATGTATTTGATAATAACCCGAAAATTGTTGGAAGTAGAATATCTAAACATAAAGTATTAGATATAAATAATATTAAAGATACGGTAAAGAAAAAAAGTATTAATATTGCAATATTGGCTGTTTCACCGCGTTCAGCTCAGAAAGTTACAGATATTTTAGTTGACGCTGATATAAAGGTTATAATTAATTATACTACTGTTCCCATAAAAGCTCCTCCAAATATCAATATACAGACGACAGATCCTATTGAAAAATTGCTTCACACTTTGTATTATTTATCTAATACTATGTATGCAAGGTATAAATAATATTTTCAATCTATAATATTTAAAAAATATGAACAAAGCCAGAGGCTGTTTTATAAGTATAGTAGTGATATTCTTTTTAAGTCTGGTAGTGATTTTATGTATCTTATTGCCAAATATAAGTGGCGGAACAGGAGAGGGTCAAATTGATTTATCAATAGGAGATTTATCCGGGTCAAAGAATTTGCTTTTTCTAGGTATTGATGAAGAAGAAGGAATTGGTGATTTTAAGGGAAGGACAGATACTATTATTGTTTTCCATATTGGGAGCTGGGGGGAGAAAGATAGTCTTATATCCATTCCCAGGGATACAAGAGTTTATCTTGAAGGACATGGATGGAATAAAATAAATGCTGCATATGTTTATGGCGGGGAAGAAATGCTGAAGCAGGAAATATATGAATTAACTGATATAGTAATAGATAAAACAATGCTACTGAACTTTGAAGGGTTCAAAAAAATTATTGATATATTAGGCGGAGTTGAAATTGTAATTGATGAACCTCTTCACGATCATCTATCAGGTGCAGATTTTGATCCCGGAACTTATGTTATGAATGGAGAACAAGCTTTGTCATTTGCAAGATGCAGGGCTACAGCAAAGGGTGATCTGGATAGAATTGATAGACAACAATATTTACTTAATGAGATTATGAAACAAAAGATAAATTTTTCATCTATTACTAAAACACCGGATATAATTACGGTATTAAGTGAAGATACAAAAAGTGATTTTTCAATTGGAGATTTTGGTTCTGTTGGTTTTGTGTTATTATTTTCTAATAAGGATATAAATCGTATTACTATTCCTACTACATATGCTAATATTGATGGGATAAGCTATTTGATAGCTGACGAAGATGAAGTAAAAGAATTTTTAAGTTTATATCTAGAGTAAAACTGGACTGAAGAAATGTAAAGAAAGATAAATGTAAGGTGATATTATGTCAGATGATGATAAGTTAAGTATAGCTAATTTGTCATGGCTTTCCAAGAAGAATAATTTTTTGCTTCAAACTTCAAAAAAATCAAAAAAACTTGGTGATTTTATAAGTAATGACATTTCTGCAGGCGAGAAGAATTGGCTTATTGATCTAAAGAGCTGGGAATTAGATAATAAATGGCTTCTTAAAGTAAGTGATATTTGCTTGAAAGAATACGAACAGGTATTTTTTGATTTTGGTGAAGAGCTTTTTGATCTTAATGATTCAGAAAATTATCAGAAATTTAGAGAAAAGATATTAGAAGAACTTATGTAGAGCATGACGCAGAATATCAAATTGTATCATATCTAATTACAATTTAATTTCCATTGCTATTTTTATTAATAGCTAGCTCATAGTAATAAATACGTTAAGAAAGTTTTTTGCATGAGGAGTAAATAATGATTCCAAGGTATACTAATTCCGAGATAGGAAAAATATGGGAGGATGAAAGTAAATTTAAGTACTGGCTGGAAGTTGAAAAAGCAGTTTGCAAGGCACAGGCAGAACTTGGTATTATTCCCAAAGAAGCTGCAGAAGATATAGTCAGAAAAGCTCAATTTGATTTAGAGGGAATAAATAGAATTGAATCCCGGACCCACCATGATGTAATTTCTTTTTTAACTAATGTTTCATCATATATTGGAGAATCCTCAAGGTATCTACATTATGGTCTTACTTCTTCTGATGTTGGCGATACAGCTCTCTCTTTACAGATTCTTGATGCTATAAATATAATTGAAAAAAAGGCTGGGAAGATTATTAAAACTTTAAAAAACCAGGCAAAAAAATATAAAGATATAGTTATGGTTGGTAGAACCCATGGTGTTCATGCTGAACCAATAACGCTTGGACTTAAATTTTCGGTCTGGGTTTTCGAGATGGCAAGGAATTTGGATAGAATTACCCAGTCCAGAGAAAATATTGCCTATGGGAAAATATCTGGAGCTGTTGGAACTTATGCTAATACATCTCCTGAGCTTGAAGAAAAGGTCTGTAAGCATTTAGGTTTAAAGCCTGCACCTGCTTCTACACAAATACTACAGAGAGATAGACATGCTCAGGTAATATGTACGCTGGCTATTTGCGGTGCTACTTTAGAAAAAATTGCGCTTGAGGTAAGAGGGTTACAGAGAACTGACGTAAAAGAGGTTGAGGAACCTTTTGCAGTTGGCCAAAAAGGTTCTTCGGCTATGCCTCATAAGAAAAATCCTATTATATGTGAAAGAGTCTGCGGGCTTTCAAGAATTTTAAGGTCAAATGTTGTAACTGCTTTAGAAAATATTGCACTATGGCATGAACGTGATATTTCACATTCATCTGCAGAGAGAATAATAATTCCTGATAGCTTTATATTGCTTGATTACATGCTTGGAAAAACAATTTTTGTTGTAGAGAATTTAAATGTTATAGAATCTAATATGAAAAGAAATTTAATGAAATATGGTGGGATTATATTTTCTCAGAGAGTACTTCTTGAACTTATAAATAAAGGAATGAGCAGGGAAAATGCTTATAGCCTGGTTCAATCAGCAGCACTGAAGGCATGGAAAGAAGAGGGAAGTTTTAAAACAAACATTGTAAATGAAGAAAAAGTACTTGCTTGTTTGGGCAAAGATGAATTAGAAGAACTTTTTGATGCTAAATATCATTTAAGATACATAGATAAAATTATTAATAGGTTGGAAGATATATCTTTTTAGGTGCAAGTGTTAATTTTTAAAAAGCAATATGCAAATAAAAGTAAATTGGGAAATATATTACATAAATGCTATTGCTAAAATGATAGAGAGGAGAGGATGCAATGCAGCGCTTTTATCGATGTATCGATAAAAGTTTTGAATATTGTTTTTATATTGAAACCGCTGGCACACTTACACCAGAAGATTTAGAAGTACTTAAGTGGCTTCTTGCTGAAACATTTGACCCCGAGAATTTTAGAGAGAAATCATTTTTTAGCTCCGGGCAGCATACTGTTATTGAAATAGGCCCCCGTTTAAACTTTGAGACAGCACTTTCAACGAATGCAGTTGCTATCTGCCATGCATGTGGTTTGAAAAAAATTACCCGCATTGAACTATCAAAGCGATACAAGCTGCCGCCAGGAACTGACCAATTGCAATTTATTGAAATTCATCATGATAGAATGACGGAGTGTTTTTATCCCGAGCTGCTGGAAACATTTGAGACAGGGATTATACCAGAAAAAGTTTATAAAGTGCCGCTAACAGAGGAAGGTATTGAAGCGTTAAGGAAAATCAATAGCAAAATGGGTCTTGGCATGGATGAATGGGATATCAATTTCTACTATAATCTGTTTATAAATGATATAGGAAGAAATCCTACAAATGTAGAATGCTTTCAGCTTGGTCAGGCTAACAGTGAACATTCGCGCCACTGGTTTTTTAAAGGGAAATTGTTAATTAACAATAAAGAGGTTTCTAGAACCTTAATGCAGGTTATAAAGTCGACGTTAGATGCTAAACCTTCGAACAGTATAATAGCGTTCAAGGATAATTCAAGCGGAATTAAGGGTTATAAGATTTGGACAATTGTACAGAATCTTCCAGGATTCTGCTCTCCGTTTTTTAATCAACAGCAGACATATTATATTATATTTACTGCTGAAACACATAATTTTCCAAACGGCGTAGCTCCATTCCCGGGAGCTGAAACGGGAACAAGTGAAAGAATACGAGATATTCAGGCAACTGGGAGAGGGGGATTGGTTGTTGCTGGTACAGCAGGATATTGCACAGGAAATTTAAATATTCCTAACTATTTAATTCCTGGTGAAGATGGTAAGTTTTTATATCCTTCAAACCTTGCTTCTCCGTTAAAAATCATAATAAGGGAGAGTGATGGAGCATCAGATTATGGGAACAAATTTGGGGAACCTGTAATTCAGGGTTTCACCAGAACATTTGGGTTGAGGCTTCCTGATGGCCAGCGTCGTGAATGGGTAAAACCGATTATGTTCACTGGTGGTATCGGACAAATAGACAGACGGCATATAAAAAAAGAAAAACCAAAGAAAGGTATGCTGATTATACAGGTTGGAGGTCCGGCATATCGTATTGGTATGGGCGGTGGCTCTGCCTCAAGTTTGGTCCAGAGCGAAAATAGAGAAGATCTTGACTTTAATGCTGTACAGCGTGGGAATGCACAGATGGAACAAAAGATGAATCGAGTAATCCGGGCCTGTATTGAGATGGGTGATAAAAATCCAATCTTGAGCATACATGATCAGGGTGCTGGCGGACCATGCAATGTTCTAACAGAGATAGTTGAACCAGCAGGAGGAAAGATTGAAATTCGTAATATACAGGTTGGTGACAAGACAATGTCTGTTCTTGAGATATGGGGTGCAGAATTCCAGGAGCGGAATGCTTTTCTTATAGAGCAGGAGCAGCTTAAGCAGTTTAAAACGATCTGTGAGCGAGAGAAAGTAAATTGCGAAGTCCTTGGAGAAATCACTGGAGATGGGCAAATCGTAGTGCATGATAGCCTGGACAATTCTATTCCTGTTGATCTCAGTCTTGAAAAAATTTTGAGCCATATTCCTCAAAAAACCTTCAGGCTTGAGCGCATTCAAAAGAAGTTAATGCCACTTAGGCTTCCTGCAGACCTTTCTGTAGCAAAAGCTTTAAAGATAATATTTGAATTGCCATCAGTAGGGTCAAAAGGTTTTTTAGTAAGAAAGGTTGATAGGAGCGTAACAGGGTTAGTTGCACAACAGCAATGCTGCGGGCCATTACAACTTCCTGTTTCTGATGTAGCTGTGGTAGCACAAAGTCATTTTGGACTCACAGGCGCTGCTCTTGCTATTGGGGAACAGCCAATTAAAATTCTTGTTAATCCAGAGGCAGGTGCACGCATGGCAGTAGGAGAAGCACTGACAAATATTGTCTGGGCTCTCATTAGTGATATTTCAGATATAAAATGCTCGGTTAATTGGATGTGGCCCGCTAAACTTCCTGGTTGTGGTGCAGAACTCTGGGACGCAGCAATTTCTCTTAGTGAATTGATGATAAAGCTTGGAATAGCAGCTGATGGCGGTAAAGACAGTCTCTCGATGGCAGCACAGGTAAAGGATGAAATTGTAAAAGCTCCCGGCGAGGTAGTTATTTCTGCTTATTCTTCAATGCCTGATATAACCAATGTAGTAACTCCTGACATCAAGCGGCCAGGTGAAAGCAAATTAATGCTGATTGATATTGCTTCAGGGAAGAATCGTCTTGGCGGGTCAGCACTATTACAGGCATTTGGACAAATTGGTGACGAATCTCCAGATGTTGATAATCCTGCACTTTTAGCTAATGGTTTTAAGGCGATCCAGAAAATGATTGAAATGAATTTAATTCTTGCCGGTCATGATAGAAGTGACGGAGGATTAATTACTACTCTGGCAGAGATGGCACTGGCAGGAAACTGTGGAATGAAAATTAAGCTTCCTGATAATATAGAGATTATTCCTCAGTTATTTGCTGAGGAGCTGGGGCTAGTCTTTGAATACCTTCCAGAGCATAAAGCGGCAATTAATACTATCTTAAAAGAATTCAGTATTCCTTATATTATTTTAGGCAGTACCCGAAAAGAGAGGAATATTGTAATTTACCATGGTAATGAAATCAAGTTGGATATTGACACTCACACCCTGCTTGCCTGGTGGGAATCAACAAGTGATCAGCTTGAGCAGCACCAGATGAATCCATCACTTGCAAAGAAACAAACAGATGCTCACAGCAGATCTGGCCCAGTGTATCACCTGTCCTTTCAGCCTGGCAATACACCATTAGAACTGTTGTCGCGTGTAGAAAAGCCAAGAGTTGCAATCATCCGGGAAGAAGGCAGCAATGGTGATCGGGAGATGGCATCTGCATTCTTCTCTGCTGGATTTGAGCCCTGGGATGTCACAATGACTGATTTGCTCAGCGGCAATAGCAGCAGTAGTAATATCTCTCTTGAGAAATTTAGAGGGATAGCGTTTGTAGGTGGATTTTCATATGCAGATGTTTTAGATAGCGGCAAAGGCTGGGCTGGCATAATCAGATTTAATCCAAAGCTGCGGGAAATGTTTGATAATTTCTATGATAGACCAGACACATTCTCGTTAGGTGTATGTAATGGTTGTCAGCTTATGACCCTTCTTGGATGGGTGCCCTGGAAGGGAATTCCTGAAATAAAGCAGCCGAGGTTTATCCGCAATCCATCAGGGCGGTTTGAATCACGCTGGGTTGCAGTAAAGGTTTTAAAAAGCCCTTCCATTATGCTTAAAGGCATGGAGGATTCAATTATTGGCATATGGGTTGCTCACAGAGAAGGTTATCTACACTGCCAGGATCCTAAAATTTTATCGGATGCATCAAGTGCAAATCTAACACCAATACTATATGTTGATGACAGGGGAGTGCCTACAGAAAAATATCCCTTTAATCCAAATAGTTCTCCATCTGGTTTTACAGCATTGTGCTCACCAGATGGCAGGCATCTTGCCATGATGCCTCATCCTGAACGAACATTTCTTCTCTGGCAGTGGCCATGGATACCACAGGAATGGAAATCTACTCTAAAGGTTTCTCCATGGCTTAAAATGTTCCAGAATGCTAGAAAATGGTGTGATAAAAACAGTTAATCTGCTCATCTTGCCAATTTATTTTAAAAATAATCTTACAGAATAAATTCTTTAGTTTATTTTAAATTTCTATTTGTTATAATAAAGCCAGAGCTCAGTTTTTAAAATAGGAAATCTATTTATAGTAGTAAAAAAATTAATTGCGGAAAAATTTGCTATAAGGAAAATTAATTATAAACTAAATAGTTGCTATATAAATTAAAAGAAAACAAGCATAATAAATCAAAAAAAGTAAACGCAGCTGATAAAGGAATTAATGAAAGCTGCGGCGTATTTGGTATTTATGCACCTGGTGAAAATATAGCTGAAATTATATTTTATGGGCTTCAAGCACTCCAGCACAGGGGACAGGAAAGTGCTGGTATGGCAGTATCAGATAGAGAAAATATTTTAGTTTTTAAAGATTTAGGATTGGTATCTCAGGTATTTAATAAACAAAGCTTGGTTCCCCTGCAGGGTTATATAGGAATAGGCCATACCCGTTACTCAACTAAAGGTGAAAATATCTGGAAAAATTCACAACCCCTTTATTGTATGTTCAGAGATGAAGCATTTACTATAGCTCATAACGGGAATTTAACCAATGCTGAAGAAATCAGGGAAGAGCAAATAAAAAAAGGGATTAAATTAGAGACTACTACAGATACAGAGGTTATTGCATCACTCATTGAAAGTTCTGGCAAAGCAAACATTGAAGATGCCATTAAAGAAGCAACTGACAGGATTAGAGGGTCTTACTCACTGGTTATATTGACAAAGGATAAATTAATAGGAATAAGAGATCCACATGGTTTTAGGCCTTTAGTATTAGGCAGCTTAAAAGGGAATTATGTTATTGCTTCTGAAACATGTGCTCTCGATATAGTAGATGCTGAATTTATACGAGAGGTAGATCCAGGAGAAATAATAGTAATAGACAAAAATGGTTTAAGGTCGCAAATGTTACTTCCGGTAGAGAGAATTTCAATGTGTGTTTTTGAACTTATTTATTTTGCAAGGCCCGATAGCTATATATACAATAAAAATATGTTTGAGGTAAGGCATAAATTAGGAGAGGAACTGGCCAGGCAGTATCCAGTTGATGCGGATATTGTAATTTCTGTTCCAGACTCCGGCACACCTTCTGCCATTGGATATTCAGCTGCCTCTAAGATACCTTATGCACAAGGATTTATAAAGAATAGATATATTGGAAGAACTTTTATTCAGCCAACTCAGAAAGTAAGAGAAATAGCTGTAAGGCTGAAATTAAATCCACTAAAAGATATTATTCGGGGCAAGAGGCTAGTTGTAACTGATGATTCAATAGTTAGAGGGACAACATCAAAAAAAGTTGTTAAAATGCTATACAATGCTGGTGCTAAGGAAGTTCATATGAGAATTACATGTCCTCCGCTAGCATACCCCTGTTATTATGGGGTTGATATGGCTACAAAGAAAGAATTTATTGCAAACCACAGGACATTAGAGGATATAAGAAAATATTTAAATGTTGATAGTTTAAAATATTTAACAATTGATAGTCTTGTAAAAGCGATAGGAGAACCAAGAAATAAGTTTTGTTTTGCATGTTTTAACGGGGATTATCCAGTACAGATTCCCAAGAATTATAAGTTTGATAAATATTCTATTGATAACAAGGAGAAAGTATCTTCTAATGCCTGGGAAAAATAAGGCATCAGTAAATATAAGAAAATATTCTTACAAGAAATCAGGAGTGGATTTAGACAAAGCTTCTAAAGCCATAGATTTAATAAAAGAATCGGTGTCTTCAACTTTTTCAAATAATGTTTTAAACGACCTTTCTTCATTTTCAGGTTTATTTAAACTTGATCTTGCCAAATACAGGAATCCAATACTTGCTTCTTCTACTGATGGCGTGGGTACGAAAATGCTTATTGCTAAAGAGGTAAATAATTATCGATTCATTGGGCAAGATCTTGTAGCAATGTGTATTAATGACATATTATGTAGTGGTGCCATGCCATTATTTTTTTTAGATTATATTGCATGCGGGAAACTACAGCCTTCAAAAATTAAAATAATTGTTGAATCAATTGCTGCCAGCTGCAGGAAATGCAGGACTGCGCTTATAGGTGGAGAAACTGCAGAAATGCCCGACATGTATGGAAGGGATGATATTGATCTGGCTGGTTTTGTAGTAGGCCTGGTTGACGGATCAGACATTATAAAAAGAGATTTAGTAAATAAAAATGATATTATTGTGGGTATATCATCTTCAGGGATTCATAGCAATGGATTTTCGCTGGTAAGAAAGATAATTGATGATAAGAAATTAGATCTGGGTAAAAAATATAAATGGACAGAAAATAAGGTGTTATCTGATTTGTTGCTGACACCTACAAAACTGTATTTTAAAATTATTTATGAAATTTTAGTTAAAAGTAAAATCAAAATCCACGGTATTGCTCACATAACAGGCGGCGGTTTTTATGAAAATATAAAAAGAGTAATACCTTCTAATTTAGATGCTGTAATAGGTAAGGGAAGCTGGCAGATACCTCATATTTTTAAAGTTCTGCAGGAAATGGGAAATATCAGCAGAATAGAGATGTTTAGAGTGTTTAACATGGGTATTGGAATGGTTTTAATTGCATCACCGGATGATTTTTATGATATTAGCAGTATTGCTTCAGAGACGGGAGAAGATATTTATAAAATTGGCAGGATAGCTTCAGGCAGCGGAAATGTAATAATTGCAAAGGGCTAGGAAGGGGCAATAGAAAATGAAAAAGAAGATAGCAGTTTTTGCTTCGGGATTTGGCTCAAACCTTCAGGCTATTATAGATTATATTGGCAGGGGGAGTTTAAATGGTGAGATTGCTTTAGTATTCAGCAACAATAAAGGTGCCTATGCATTAGAAAGAGCAAAAAAACATAAAATACAGACAGTTTGTATGAACACTAAAGATTTTGCCAGTAGAAAAGAATTTGATTTAAAAATAGCTGAGATTTTAAAATCCGAGAAGATTGATTTAATTGTTCTTGCAGGTTATATGTTACTATTGAGCCCTGAGCTTGTAGCTATTTTTGAGAATAAGATTATGAATATACACCCTGCTTTACTTCCTTCCTTTAAAGGTACACATAGTATAAAGGATGCATACAAGTATGGTGTTAAGGTAACAGGAGTAACGGTGCACTTTGTTGATAAGGATTTAGACAGAGGACCAATAATTTTACAGGAACCAGTATATATTGATAATGATGATAGTATGGAAAGTCTGGAGGAAAAAATCCATAGGGTAGAGCATGAAATTTATCCAAAAGCAGTAGAATATTTTTGTGATGACAGATTAAAGATAGTTGGCAGAAAAGTAAAATTAATATCAGATTAAATCTAACAGTATTAAAGGATTTTTTCCAGTGCGGCAGATAAAGATAATAAGTATAGATAAAAATTGTAATTATATAAAAAAAGGGGAAAAGGAATGGCAGTAAAAGTAAAAAGGGCATTGATAAGTGTTTCAAACAAACAGGGAATAGTTGAGTTTGCAAGAACTTTGGAAGAATTAAATGTCGAGGTTATTTCAACGGGAGGAACCTACCGAGCCTTAAAAGAGGGTGGGATAGGAGTTCTAAAAGTTGAGGAAATTACTGGTTTTCCTGAAATGCTAAATGGAAGAGTAAAAACATTGCATCCATTTATTCATGGAGGAATATTAGCCGATCGCAGTAACAAAAATCATATTAATGAAGCATCAAAGGCTAAAATAAAGCTGATAGATATGGTTGTTGTAAATCTATATCCATTTAAGGAGACTATATCTAGAGCAGATGTAACCATGGAAGAAGCTGTAGAAAATATTGATATTGGCGGGCC
>JAUWCR010000103.1 GCA_030609215.1 Actinomycetes bacterium
AGCTGCAGATACTTATAGATCAGCTGCAGTTGAACAAATTGATTACTTTGCAAAAAACCTTGGATTAGATATTGTATGTCATCAAAGATATTCAGATCCCGGAGCAGTTGTATATGATAGCCTTGAGAGGGCATTAGCAAAGAAAATAGATATTGTATTGATAGATACAGCAGGTAGGATGCAAACATCCTATAACTTAATGGAAGAGCTTAAAAAAATCAGAAAGGTAATTTGTAAGAAATTAAACAGAGATGTAGATGAAATATTAATGGTTTTAGATTCAACAACAGGACAGAATGCTAAATTCCAAATTAAAGTTTTTCATGAAGCATTAAAAATAACAGGAATCATACTTACTAAAGTTGACAGTTCTTCAAAAGGTGGAATTATTCTTACAATAAAAAATGATTTAAATATTCCTATAAAATTTTTGACAAATGGAGAGAAAATAGATAATATTTGTTGCTTTAATCCTGAAGAATTTACGGAAATGATTTTTTCTTAGATCGTATTTTAAAAATTAAAAATTTTTTATTTAAGAGGATTTTTTTAAAATGTTTGAATTTCTAACTACAAAATTTGAAGATTTATTTTACAAAATAAGAAATAGAGGAAAACTAAGTCCTAATGATCTGGATAAGTCATTAAGAGAGATAAAATTAGCACTGCTAGAAGCTGATGTAAATTTTAAGGTAGTAAAAGAGTTTATAGAAAGAGTTAAAAAAAAGGCAATAGGTGAGAAAATTTTAGAGAGCCTTACACCTTCACAGCAGATCATAAAAATAGTAAATGAAGAAATTACAGCAATACTTGGCAACAGCAGCAGTGAAATAAACTTTTCTGGAAGATCCCCAACTATTATTTTAATGGTTGGCATACAAGGAACAGGTAAAACAACAGCAGTTATAAAGCTTGCAAATTTTTTAAAGAAAAAGTACCAAAAAAAAGTTTCAGTTGTTGCTGCAGATATTTACAGACCTGCTGCTGTGCTGCAACTAAAAGATCTGGCAAAATCAGTTAACGTAGAAGTTTATTCAGAAGAAAATAAAGATCCTGTTTTAATATCTTATAACGGAGTAGAGTTCTTTAAAAAAGAAGGTAATGATGTAATCATAATAGATACTGCAGGAAGACTACAGATAGATAAAAAAATGATGGGAGAAGTTGAAAATATTAGGAATAAAGTAAAGCCGCATCAAATATTATTAGTATTGGATGCTATGACTGGGCAGGAGGCTGTAAATATTGCTTCAGAATTTAATTCAAGATTAGAATGTGATGGAATAATATTAACAAAATTAGATAGTGATGCAAGAGGCGGTGCAGCTCTTTCTATATATTATGTTATAAGAAAGCCTATAAAATTTATTTCAACTGGAGAAAAAATAGAGGATTTTGAGCTGTTTTATCCAGATAGAATTTCTTCCAGGATACTTGGAATGGGTGATGTCCTGACATTAATTGAAAATGCAGAAAAAGTGATTGATGAAAAAAAAGCAAAGGAAATGGAAGAAAAAATCTTTAAGAATGAATTAAATTTTGAAGATTTTGTTGACCAGCTAAGAAGAATAAAGCAAATGGGATCACTTGAAAAAATATTTTCTATGATGCCTATAAAGAATAAAAGTAAAATTTTAAAGAATGTTAACTTGAATGACTCACAAATGGATAAGGTTGAAGCTATTATTAATTCAATGACAGTAGATGAAAGAAGAAAACCTTTTATTATAAATGGAAGTAGAAAAAAAAGAATAGCAAGTGGAAGCGGAACTACAGTTTCAGATGTAAATAGATTATTAAAACAATTTAATAAGACAAAACAAATGTTAAAGCAGTTCTCAAGTCTTGGTAAAAGCTATAGCTTACCTTTTGGAAATTTTTAAAAATGTTTTACAACCTTTAAATAAAAATATATAATAACGTAAACATGAAATGATATTTATAGAATAGGAGAGGTTTTATTGAGTGTAAAGATTAGGCTAACCAGGGTTGGTTCAAAAAAACAGCCATTTTATAGAATTATAGTTACTGATATCAGATCACCAAGAGATGGGAAGTTCATTGAAAAAATTGGAACTTATGATCCTAAAAAAGAGCCCTCGGAAATAGAATTAGATAAAGATAAAGCTATTAATTGGCTAAAAAAGGGTGCAAAGCCCACAAATACTGTTCAGAAAATTTTTAATATTGTTAATTTAAAACAGTAGTCACTAAAAGGAAGTGGAGGTAAATTGTGAAAGAATTGCTAGAGTATATGGTAAAAGAATTAGTTGACGATCCTGATAAAGTAGAAATTACGGAGGAAGATGAAGATGATAAAACAGTAATTTTTAAGCTTAAGGTAGCTGAGGATGATTTAGGAAAAGTAATAGGAAAAAAAGGAAGAACAGCTAATTCTTTAAGAATTATAATGAGGGCTGCATCTGCTAAAAGAGGAAAATCTTCCATAGTCAAAATTTTAGATTGATAAATTAACATATTAAATATTTATTTATAAAGTTAATTAAATTAATATAGACATAAGTATTTTTATGTCATTTAAAGATGTAGATGCACGTGTAATTGGGATAATCTGTAAATACCAGGGTATAAGAGGAGAAGTAGTCGTAGAAGTATTTACTGATTATTCCAATACTATTAAAAAGGGAGATATTCTCTTTTTAGATAAAAAGTGTAAGAAAAAAATAAAAATAGGTAGTATAAGGATAAAGAAAAAAAAAGGCAGCAGTAGGTTAATATTAAAGTTTGAAGGTATTGATAGTTTAAATGCTGCAGAAGAATTAAGAAATAAATTCATTTATCGTCATCCAAAAGACAGCCCGATACTTAAAGTTAATGAATACTGGACAGATGATATTATTGATTGTGATGTTTATTATAATAGAGATATCTTATTAGGCAAAGTGATAAAGATAGAAAAATATTCAGCAAATGATAATTTGGTAATAAAAATAAAAAATTCAAGAATTAAAAATATCGGAAAGAGCAGTAATATATTAGTTGTGCCTATTATAAGAGATTATATAAAAAGGATAGATTTAAAAAATAAGAGAATAATTCTAGAAAAAATTCCTGAATATATTTAATTACTTATAGATATTGTTTTAAAAAAAAGAGATTGTAAAATTTAAATAATGCTTATAATAGATGTAATTTCTATTTTTCCAAAAATGTTTAATAACATCATAAATTATGGAGTCATAAAAGAAGCTTTTAACAAAAATCTATGTCAGTTAAATGTTTATAATTTAAGAGAATTCACGGACGATAAACATAAAAAGATTGATGACAGACCATTTGGCGGGGGGCCGGGAATGATAATGAAAATACAGCCAATTGATAGTGTAGTTAATTTTATTAAAAAGAAAAATAATATCATTAATAAAGAATTACAGAAAACAATACTTCTCACACCTAAGGGTTCAAGGTTGTCGCAATCTAAATTAAAATATTTTTCTAATTTAGAAAATATTATAATTATATGTGGAAGGTATGAAGGTGTTGATGAGAGAGTTAGAGAATTAATTGCCGACATGGAATTATCAATAGGTGATTATGTATTAACTGGAGGAGAAATTCCATCAATGGTAGTTATAGATGGTGTAATAAGATTATTATCAGGTGTAGTTGGGAAGGAAGAATCACTTAAATATGAATCATTTGAAGACAATTTACTTGATTATCCTCAATATACGCGTCCCCCAACCTACAAAGGGTATAAAGTGCCAGAGATTTTATTAGGTGGCAATCACAAGGAAATTGAAAAATGGCGTAAAGAGAAAGCAATAAATTTAACAAAAAAAAGAAGGCCAGATTTATTTGACAAAAATAATTAAATTAATTATATTTGTTTGGTTTTGTTTGGAATGAAGAGAATTTAATAATTTAAATTATGTGGAGTGGAAAATGAATAAGTTAGAAAAAATTGAAAGTAAATATCTGAAATCTGATATACCTGACTTTAAGCCAGGTGATAAAGTAAAAATTAAAGTAAAAATAAGTGAAGAAAATAAAGATAGAATACAATCTTTTGAAGGAATTGTGATAAAAAGACAGGGATCAGGAATAAATGAAACATTTACGGTAAGAAAGATTTCTTTTAACGTTGGTGTAGAAAGAACCTTTCTTTTAAATTCACCAGTTATTCAATCTATAAGAAAAATAAATTCGGGTATTGTTAGAAGAGCTAAACTTTATTATCTTAGAGATAGAATTGGTAAAAAAGCTAAGATTAAATTTAAGAAATAAATTAAAAACTATAAAGACTTTTTTAAATAAATGTCTTCTAAAAAAACTCGAGTATTAAAAGAAGTTATTGGGTATTTAATAGTCGCTATAATTGCTTCCATATTTGCAATCACAATAAGAATTTTTATATTCGAACCTTTTATTGTTCCTTCGATTTCGATGTCTCCAACGCTTCTTGTAGGGGATAGAGTTATTGTAAATAAATTAGCATATAAATTAAACCATGTTAAGAAAGGAGACCTTATAGTATTTCATTCTCCAATAGAGGAAGGAAAGAATTTAGTAAAAAGAGCTATTGCTGTAGGAGGAGATGAAATAAGGTTAACTGAAGATGGAGAAATATATATAAATAATGAATTATTAGCAGAACCTTATTTACCTTCAGATTATGTAGTATCTTATGAAAATGTAACCATTGTGATAAATGAGAATGAGATATTTGGAATGGGTGATAACAGAAATAACAGTTTGGACGGTAGATTTTATGGTCCTATTTCTAAAGAAGAAATTTTTGGTAAGGTAATTTTTATTTATGGACCTTTATCAAGATTTGGAAAGATAAATTATTAATGAAGTTTGAAGAAATAGAAAGACTAAAGAGATTATATGTATATGAGGACAATTTAATTTTAAATGGATATAAAAAGATAGCAGGAGTTGATGAAGTAGGTAGAGGACCTTTAGCCGGTCCAATAGTAGCTGCAGCAGTAATTTTGGATAGAAAAAAAATTCTTATTGAAAATCTAAATGATTCAAAAAAAATAAGTGAAAAAAATAGAGAGCCTGTATTTAGAGAAATTTTAAATAGCTGTATAACATGGTCTATTGCAAAAATCCCTCCGAGAGTAATTGATGATATATCAATAAACAAAGCTAATATTTTAGTGATTAAAGAAGCAATACAAAAATTAAAAATAAAACCTGATATAGTAATTAGTGATGCTATTGATGTAAAAATGGACATAAAAGTAATTCCGATAATTAATGGTGATGAGAAAAGTGCATCTATTGCTGCTGCCTCAATAATTGCAAAAGTGATAAGGGATAAAATAATGATGAAGCTATCAAGAGATTATCCTGAGTATAGGTTTGAATATAATAAAGGCTATGGGACAAAAGAGCATCTTAAAAATCTTCAAAAATATGGACCTTCAAAAATGCATAGGATGTCTTTTAGAGGTGTCCTAAATTAATGGCATTAAGAAATAAAATTCTTGGAAAATTAGGAGAAAAGATAGCTGAAAATCATTTAATCAAGTCAGGTTATATTATTGAGTGTAAAAATTTTAGATGTAAATTTGGAGAGGTAGATATTATTGCTAAAAAGGATAATAATTTAATATTTATAGAAGTAAAGACAAGAACAAGTAAAAGTTATGGTTATCCT
>JAUWCR010000028.1 GCA_030609215.1 Actinomycetes bacterium
GAAAAAGTTAAAAAGGTATGATGCAATATTTAACTTTTTTACTGCTAGGATTTATTGGGGGGACAGCATCCGGACTATTAGGTATTGGTGGAGGAATAGTTATAATTCCTCTTTTAATTTATATCACAAATATTTCTCCTAAAGCTGCTACAGCGATATCAATGATACAGGTTTTTTTTGCAAGCTCATTTGGTACATTATTTAATTATCTTCAGAAGAATATAAAAATAAAACACGCTGTATATTTTGGTATTTCAAGTATGGCATTTTCTTTCCTTGGTTCTTTTCTTACAAAATATATTCCAGATTTAACTATTAAAATAATTTATTTCCTGTCAGCATTAACATCACTGGCATTATTTTTATCAAGACGGAAAGAAGATAATAAAGTTAGTAAAGAAATTGTTTTTGATAAAAATAAATTTTTAAAAGTAGTTCCCCTGGGAGTTTTTGCAGGATTAATAGGCGGGATCTTAGGAGTTGGCGGGGGGTTTCTATATGTTCCCATGCTTATATATTTTTTTAATTTTCCAATTCCCATTGCGGTTGGAACTTCTCTAATGATAGTTTTATTTAATTCAGTTCCTGGAGTAATAGGTAAAGTTATTTCAGTAGAATTTGATATTGTGACTGCAGTTATAGTTGCTGTTGGCGCAATTGGCGGTTCAAGACTTGGAACTTATTTAAATAAAAGGGTAAAGCCGCTGATAATAAAAATTATTTTTATTATTATAATAATGTTAATAATAGTAAGAGTTGCTATTGACTTGTATTCATACTTAACGGTTAAATAACAGCATCAATTATGAATTTAGCTCCAAGGTAAAATAAGAATAAACTACAGATAATTAAAATGACGCTGTATATTTTTTTATTAAAGAATTTTCGACCTGAACTGATTAAAAAACCTATAAATAAAAACCAGATAAAATCTGCACAAATGTGTCCAATATAAAATGAGGTAATACCAATAGTACTGAGTTTAACACTTCTTATTAAGAATGCTGCACCTATACTTATCCACCATATATACCAATAAGGATTTACGAGACTGATTATAATACCCTTTAATGTAAAAGTACCTGCTATTTTTTTATTTAGGCTGTATTTGCGGGTGGTTGATTTAAAATTTATATTTATCTTTTTTTTCAATACAGAATACAGCATATTTGCTCCCATATAAAGTAGAAATGCTCCTCCAAATATACCAATTATTTTTAGTACCAGTGGGTTTTTAAGATAATTTAAAATACCCAGTATGAAACATATAATTAAGACCAGTTCTAATATACAATGTCCTACTACAATAAAAAAAGAGGTCCAGAATCCTTTTTCTGCAGCACTACTAATTACAAGAGTCAACATAGGGCCCGGAACTAACGCTCCTGAAAAAGCTACTATCATAGAACCTATAAAGATTTGGATGACTTCACTCATAATTTTTAAAAATCAAATTACCTTATTAATTAGTTTGCCAATTTTTTCAATCTCACAAACTACTTCATCACCTGGTTTAAGGAGCTTTTTTTGTCCAGAAAAAATGCCAACTCCAGCTGGTGTTCCAGTAGCAATTAGGTCTCCTTCTTCAAGAGTAATAAATTTTGACAGATAAGATAATAATTCTTTAACTTTAAATATCATTTCTGAAGTATTAGAATTCTGCCTGAGCTGGCCATTTACATATGATCTTATATTTAAATCCTGGGGATCAGCAATTTTTTCTTTAGGAATGATTATAGGACCAATGGGCCCAAATGTATCAAAGCTTTTAGCCAGGTACCATTGGCTTTCTTTTTTTTGGATGTCTCTAGCTGTAATATCATTTATAATAGTGTAGCCATAAATATAGCTATAAGCTTCTGATTTAGAAGCATTTTTCATTTTCTTACCGATTATTACTGCAAGCTCGACTTCATAATCCAGTTTCCTAACTTCAGCAGGATATACTATATTTTCGCCATTTTTAATTATGCATGTTCTTGCTTTGGAAAAAATAACAGGTTTATCAGGGAAGCGCCCATCCTGTTCTGCAATATGTGATTTATAATTCATACCAACACAAATTATTTTTCCTGGTATATAATTTTTAATATTAAAGTTGCAAGCCATTAAAACTCCTATCCCTTTCCTAAGTTATTGTAATATTTATTTTTAATTTAATATTCTAATTTTTTTAGAACATTTATTAAAGTCCTTTTTAAAAAAGAAAAATCCTAAAAGAAAGAAAGGAAGGTATATATTCCCTCCAGCAGATCAACCTGGAAAGGGGCAAGCAAGGATAAGGGAGCTATTATTAGCTAAATATAAAAGCGTCAATATTAAAATTTACTTGAATATATAATTAGTATTATTATAATAACATCCTAGTTATATTAAAAAAAGGTGTGCTGAAATTGAAGTTTTTTGATTATAAGTGCAATGATTGCGGCAATATTTTTGAAGTAGTAATAGAAAATAATAATAAGACTCAGATAAAATGTAATAAATGTGGTAGTGAGAATACATCAAGAGTATTTGCTCCTGTTGGCTTTACAGGTACTACTGGTAATAATAGTTCATCAAGGCTGGATTCTTCTAAAAGTTGCTCAGGTACTTGCACCAGTTGCTCTGGCTGTAGTTAAAGAATTGGTAATTCCAGTTATAATATGATTTCGGTTATAATATTTAATCATTTTTTATTTGACTTAATTAATAGTGTATTTAAAAAAATTAGAATTAATTAATTTCAGAAATTACAGCAAGCTTAATTTAAATTTTAGCAAAGGTGTAATACTGGTTGTAGGTGATAACGGGCAGGGAAAAACCAATTTGTTAGAATCAATATATTATTTATCTACGGGCAAATCTCATAGAAGCTATAATCATAGCGAGCTTATAAAATGGGAAAAAGATTTCTCTATTCTTAGAGCTGAAGTCAGCTCGGAAAGTGCTAAAAAAATTGAGCATCTTATTGAAATAGAGTTGAAAGAAAATAATATCAAGATTAGAGTGGATAAAGCATACCGCAAAAGAAAGTCAGAGTTTATATCAATTTTACCCTCAGTTATATTCAGCCCTGATGATCTTAGAATAATAAAGTCGGGCCCTTCAAATAGAAGGAATTTTATAGATAGTATCTTAGATCAAATACATAATGATTTTTACAGGATAAGACTTCAGTATCAAAAGATTTTAAATCAGAGAAATAGTTTAATTAAAAGCATTAGTAGTTCTATGAAGATTGCAGATAATAGAACCCTGGAATCATGGGATGATAATATTGTTAAATATGGGACAAAAATTATTGAAAAAAGATATCAGTTTATCCAGGAAATTAGGAAAGATTTTATAAGATATATGAAATTCTTTTTTGATAAAGCAAACGTAGATATTTTTTATGTTTTCAGCTGGAATAGGAAAAGCTTTAGAGGTAGTTATGATGATGGTAGTTTTGACTATACTGGTAGTAATCTAGGAAATATTATTGGAAGTAAGGAAGAAATTGATAGTTTCGGAACCAAACTTAAAGAAAATTTAAAAAGGGATTTATCATTTAAGACTACGACAATTGGTCCGCATAGAGATGATTTTGCAATTTTAATAGATGGAAAAGATATAAGGTCTTTTGGCTCTCAGGGTCAGCAGAGAGTTGCTTCAATTAGTTTGAAGCTGTGTGAACTCAATATATTAAAAGAGAAATTAAAAACAGATCCGGTGTTTCTTTTAGATGACGTATTATCAGAATTGGATTTGGAGAGGAAAAAATTACTGATAAAGGTAATAAATAATAACTTGCAGACTTTTATTACTACTACTAATATTAATTATCTAAGTGATATTAATATAAATTTTACACAAAAGTTCAGTGTAAAGGATAATAAGATTGAGAAAATAGATTAATAATGAATTTTAAGCACTCGGATAGAATATATGAATTAAGAATAAATATAAGAGTCACATGGCAATATGATAGTAAAAAGTTAAAAGGTTTAAAAGAATGGGAAACTACGAAGATATCGGGAATATCATAAAAGATTTAATTTCCAATTCAAAAATTGGAAGAGAAATTAATAAGTATAATTTATTTAATCACTGGCAGGAAATTGTTGGTGAGGAAATTAGTAAAAAATCAAAGCCGACAAGACTAAAAAGAGGAATTTTATTTGTATCAGTATCGAGTTCAACATGGGCCAATGAATTAAGCTTAATGTCTGATCAGCTTGTAGGTAAAATTAATTCCTTCCTTAAAGAAAAAGTTGTAAATGAAATAAGATTTAAACCTGGCCTTTAGTTAAATTTTCTTTAATTTTTACTAAATTTCAAACAAAACTAACCCAAAATATGGTATAATATTATAAAAATTTACTATATATATTGTGGAAATTTTTCTTTATAAAAAAAAGGGTAATAAGTATTTTTTTAATATATTTTACGGGGTACTTGTTACTCTTTATTTATGCTTTTAACAATTAAATTTAAGAATTTAAGGGAGTAAATTGAAAAAGAAAATTGGTTATGATGCAAAAGATATAACAGTTCTTGAAGGCCTTTCAGCAGTTAGAAAAAGACCAGGGATGTATGTAGGTTCCACTGGTTCCAGAGGACTTCATCATCTTGTATATGAAGTGGTTGATAATAGTATTGATGAAGCAATGGCTGGTTTCTGTGATAATGTGCTTATAGTATTAAATAGAGACGGATCAGTAACAGTAGTTGATGATGGAAGAGGTATCCCAGTTAAAAAAATAGCAAGGTTTAATAAGACAGCAGTAGAAATAGTTTTGACCAAGCTGCATGCAGGTGCTAAATTTGGCGGTGAAGGCTACAAGGTTTCGGGAGGACTACATGGAGTAGGAATTTCTGTAGTAAATGGGCTATCTGAAAAGTTAACAGTTGAGGTGAGAAGAGATGGTTATGTTTTTAAACAGGAATTTAGGAAGGGAGATCCTGTAACTGAATTAATTAAAGGCAAAAAGACTACTTCGCATGGTACTGCAATAACTTTCTATCCTGACAGGAGTATATTTGAAGAAATTGATTATAAGTATGAGATACTTGCTGCCAGGATGAGAGAGATGGCTTTTTTAAATAAAGGATTAAAAATAACTTTACAGGATTCGAGAGAGGAAATAGAAAAGAAAGATATATTTCAATATAGAGGAGGAATTGTTGATTTTGTTAAGTATCTAAGTGAAAAAAAAGATATTGTACATAAGAAGGTTATCTATATAAAAAACAAGGATACGGACCATGAAGTTGAAATAGCAATGCAATATACTCTTGGCTATAGTGAGAGTATATTTTCATTTGCTAACAATATAAATACGACTGAAGGAGGCACTCATCTAAGTGGGTTTAAAGGAGCTATTACTAGAACTGTGAATGATTATGCAAGGAGTAATAATATCTTAAAGGAAAAGGACCAGAACTTACTTGGAGAGGATGTAAGAGAAGGACTAACAGCGATAGTGAGTGTTAAGCTCAAGGATCCACAATTTGAAGGTCAGACTAAAACTAAACTTGGAAATAGTGAAATTAAGGGTTTTGTTGAATCTACTGTAAATTCAAAGCTTGCTGAATTTTTAGAAGAAAATCCTTCAGTTGGCAAATCGATTATTAATAAATGCCTTGAAGCTTTCAGGGCAAGAGCTGCTGCAAAAAAAGCAAGAGATATTACTCGAAAGAAATCTTTGCTTGAAAGCAGTTCTCTTCCAGGTAAATTAGCAGATTGTTCAATGAAAGAACCAGAATTTTGTGAGCTATTTTTAGTTGAGGGAGAATCTGCGGGAGGCAGCGCAAAACAAGCCAGGGATAGAAGATTCCAGGCTATACTACCTCTGAAAGGAAAAATTTTAAATGTGGAAAAAGCAAGGTTGGATAAGATATTAAGTAGCGAGGAAATACAGGCAATGGTAACTGCAGCAGGGACAGGGATTGCCGAAGAATTTGATATAAAAAGTGCTAGATATCATAAGGTAATAATTATGACCGATGCAGATATTGATGGTGCTCACATAAGAACGCTTATTTTAACATTTTTATATAGGTATATGCACAAATTAATTGAAGAAGGATATGTTTATATAGCACAACCACCTCTTTATCAGGTAAAAAGTGGAAAAGAAATTTTTTACGCCTACAATGATAAAGAACTGGCTAAAATAAAAGAAAAAATTGGCAGCAAGAAATTTACTACCCAGCAGTATAAAGGATTAGGAGAAATGGACCCTGAGCAGCTATGGGAAACTACAATGAATCCAGAAACAAGGACACTGCTAAAAGTAGAAATTGAAGATGCGCTGATAGCAGATGATATTTTTTCAACTCTTATGGGACCTAAAGTAGAACCAAGGCGAGAGTTTATAGAAAAGAATGCAAAAGAAGTTTCATTTATTGATATATAGTAAGGATGGAAGATGGTATTTGAGCTAAGAGGAAAAGTAAAAAATGTGGAAATTGAATCGGAGATGCAGGAGTCTTATATCAGTTATGCTATGAGTGTAATTATTGGAAGAGCTTTACCTGATGTTAGAGATGGACTCAAACCCGTGCATAGGAGAATTCTGTATGCCATGCATGATATGGGCATAAGACACAATACTCCATTTAAAAAAAGTGCTCGTATAGTTGGTGAAGTATTGGGAAAATATCATCCTCATGGGGACAAGGCTGTGTATGATACTATGGTTAGGATGGCACAGGATTTTTCTCAACGCTATATACTTGTAGATGGTCATGGTAATTTTGGTTCTGTGGATGGAGATAGTCCTGCTGCAATGAGGTATACAGAAGCCAGGCTTTCCCAAATATCTGAAGAACTTCTACTTGATATTGATAAAGATACTATAGAATTTGTAGACAATTTTGACAGTTCTCTCGAGGAGCCTTCTATTCTTCCTTCAAAAATTCCTAATCTTTTAGTTAATGGTTCATCTGGTATTGCTGTTGGAATGGCAACCAATATTCCTCCTCATAACCTTGGTGAAGTAATAGATGGTGTTATTTATTATATTGATAATCCTAAAGTAACAGTTAAAGAATTAATGAAAAAGATAAAGGGCCCAGATTTTCCTACTGGTGGAATTGTAATGGGAATTAGTGGAATCCTAGAAGCATACAATAGTGGGAGGGGACGCTTGGTTGTTAGGGGGAGGGTTCACCTAGAACAGCCTAAGAAGGGAAAAACCAGTATTATAATAAGCGAGCTTCCATACCAGGTAAATAAATCTAGATTGATAGAAAAAATAGCTGATCTTGTAAGAAGTAAGAAAATAGAGGGAATAAGTGATTTAAGGGATGAATCGGATAGGAGTGGAATGAGGGCAGTAATAGAGCTTCGTAGAGATGTAATTCCAGAAGTAGTAGTTAATTCTTTATATAAACATACTCAGCTTGAAGATACTTTTGGAATTATAATGCTCTCTTTAGTTAATGGAGTCCCTAAAACTTTAAGTCTGCCTGAGTTGATTAAAGAGTATGTGAAACATAGATTTAATGTAGTTGTAAAAAGAACTAAATATGAATTAAAGAAAGCCGAAGAGAGAGCACATATTTTAGAAGGATTGCTTATTGCCTTAGATAATTTAGATGAAGTTATAAAAACAATAAAAACCTCAAAAGATGTTCCAACTGCCAGGAAAAGATTAATAAGTAAATTTAATCTTACTCCAGTTCAGGCGCAGGCAATACTTGATATGAGGCTGCAAAAACTAACGGGCCTTGAAAGAAATAAAATAAAACTTGAGCATAAGGAACTCGTAGAAAAAATTAAAAGTTTAAAAAAATTACTAAAAAGTAATATGCTAATATATGAAATTATAAAAGATGAACTCAAAGAAATTAAAAGAAAATATGCAGATGAAAGAAGAACAGAACTAACAACCAGTACTTCTGACCTTGATATTGAGGATTTGATACCTGAAGAAGAAAATGTAATAGCAATAACACATTCAGGTTATATAAAAAGAGTCCCGGTGACTACATACAGAAAGCAAGGAAGAGGTGGAAGAGGAGTTACGGGACTTGATGTAAAAACAGATGATTTTGTTGAACATCTATTTATTTCATCTACTCATCACTATATAATGTTCTTCTCTAGTTTTGGTAAGGTTTATCGCTTGAAAGTTCATGAACTTCCTACTGGGAGCAGAACTTCAAAGGGTAAGGCAATTATAAATTTGCTTCCATTTAAACCTGGAGAGAGAGTTGCTGCAATAATAGCTACAAAAGAATACAGTAAAGATGAATACTTAATAATGGCTACTAAAAGAGGAATGATTAAGAAAACATCTATTGTTAATTATGACACTTCAAGGGAAGGTGGTATTGCTGCAATAACATTAAGAAAAGGTGATGAACTGATAAATGTAGAGAAAACAAATGGTAATGATGAAATAACTATGATATCGAGGAATGGGCAGGCTATAAGATTTGCAGAGAGTGATTGCAGACCAATGGGCAGAACTGCGCAGGGTGTGAAAGGAATGAAGCTTTCTGATGACGATGAAATTTTAACCATGATGGTAGTAAGGGAAATTGATGGAGATCTTTTTGTCTTAACTGAGAATGGATACGGTAAGAGAACATCTGCAACAGAGTATAGGAAGCAGAAAAGAGGAGGACGTGGAGTTAGAACTATAAAAATTACTGAAAAGAAAGGGAAAATTGCAGGGGCAGGTATATTAAAAGATGAGCATGATGTAATGATAATTGCTACTAATGGGATACTGATTAGAATCCCTGCTAAGTCTATTTCGAGAATTGGTAGATCTACACAGGGTGTTAAAGTTATGAATATTGAAGAAGGTGCAAAAGTTGCATCTTTTGGAATTGTTGCTTCTGAAGGATAAGTTTCTTTTGGATTATTAACTATATCTGGTATTATACGTTAATTAAATATTAGAAAAATTTTAAAATTATTGTATTAAATTTTCGAAATATTTAATATAATGTTATTAATTTTATAAAAAGAAGGAGGAAAATGATGGTAGCAGAAAGTAAATCAGTTGTTGATCCAGATCTTAATAAAAAAAGTTCTACAGGGATGGATGCAAAAGTTGCAATATTACTGGCTTATATTTTTAGCTGGATAGGCGGCTTGGTATTTTATCTGATAGAAAAGGAAAATAGAGCTGTAAAATGGAATGCACTACAGGCGTTAATTATTGGTATTTGTGATGTAATTATTCTTATAGTATTTTTTGGAATTTTTAGTTGGATTCCTTTTGTAGGAATATTATCTATAGTAATAGGTTGGTTAGCACTTGTTGCAGGTTTAGCCTTTAAGATTATTGCAATTGTTCAAGTCTTTCAGGGAAAAACTTACAGAATTCCTGGAATATCAAAATTAACAGATAAATATATAAAATATTAATTTTACTGGCAGCGATTAATAATAGATTAAATATTAAATAATGGATGCAGTGGAACTATAAAGTCACCTCTGGGAAATAGTCATTACAAATGTTTTATTATTGATATTATTAGAATAATAAATCAAGGGAGAAATCTATGAAGATCGAAAGGAAAGTACTTAGAAGTGTAAGTGAATTATCAATGTTTAAGTACATACTTATTGCTTATTTAATATTCTTTATATTGTATGCGATAATTTTTGGGATTATATTTCTAATTTTATGGGCCTTTGGGATAGGAAAT
>JAUWCR010000117.1 GCA_030609215.1 Actinomycetes bacterium
TAAACTTGCAGCATCTTTTATAAGTATTCCATTTTCTGCTCCTTTTCCTGTTCCTACTATTATTGCAGTAGGTGTGGCAAGTCCCAGTGCACATGGGCAGGCAATAATAAGAACAGATACAAAATTAACCAGGGCAAGAGTAATTGAAGGCTTGGGACCAAATATTATCCAGACTATAAAAGTAATGATAGCTATTCCTATTACTATGGGTACAAAATAACTGGCAACAGTGTCTACAAGTCTCTGGATAGGGGCTTTGGAACCCTGAGCTTCTTCTACTAATCTTATAATCTGACTTAGTACTGTATCTTTGCCTACTTTAGTGGCCTTAAATTTAAATGATCCTGATGTATTTAAAGTTGCGCCAATTACTTCATCGGTCTTTTTTTTATCCACAGGAATTGATTCCCCTGTAACCATTGATTCATCTATGGCTGAACTACCCTCAATTATTATTCCGTCTACTGGGATTTTTTCTCCAGGTCTTACCAGTATAATATCTCCAACCTTGACCTTGTCTATATCTGTTTCTACTTCTTTTCCACCTACTATTACCCTGGCAGTTTTGGCTTCAAGCCGCATAAGTTTTTTTATAGCAGAAGAAGCTCTCCCTTTAGCTCTGGCTTCGAAAAACCTGCCCAGAAGGATTAGGGTTATGATCATTGCTGCAGTATCAAAAAATACATGGGGCTCCAGACCTGTCCTGGTAAAAAGTATGGGGAAGAAAGTGACTACGGTACTGTATATAAATGCGGATAGGGTGCCCACTGCGATTAAAGTATTCATATCAGCGGTTCTGTATTTGAATACAACCACCAGACCCATATAAAATTGGGATCCCACCCATACCTGGACCGGAAGGGCTAGAATGAATAGAATAATAAATCTTACCTCTCTTGACAGGTCATTCAGTCCGGGAATTATGTTTATGGAGACTAAAAGTATAATAATTGATAATATTATTCCTACTATTAGCTTTTGAATAAGTTTTTTTTGTTTTTTCTTTTCTATAAGTTCTTTTTTTTGCTCTAAAGTTAAAGCACTTTTATTCATTTTCTTACACCGGTTTCTTTTTTATACCTGTTATCTTAAGAAAATTTTAATTTAAGTAATAAGTTCATAACCAATCTTTTTTAAGACATTTACGAGTTTGGTTAAACTTATTTTTTCATCATCATATTCTACCAGTACTTTCTCTGATGCAAAGTTAACGCCTACATTTATTACACCCTCTGTTTTATTTAATACTGATTCTATTTTTTTTACACATGATGCACATTCTATTCCCAGTACTGGATATGATTCTTTTAATATTGTCATTCTTTCCCCTCCTAATATTTATACTTTTGATCATCAAGATGCTATTTTTATATAACTTTATTTTTGGTAATTATCTTAATTTTTCAAAATTGTTTTCCAGTAATAGAAATTATACACTATTGCTTGCAATTGTTCTTTAAGGCATTTTGATTTCTTTTCAATTTTATGCATCAGGTGTATGCTTGGGAAAATAGCAGAATTTGTCTATTCCAGGATGAATAATATTATGATAGGAAGAATGGAAAAGGTAGAAAAGAAATAAAAATATTTATTGACATATGATACTAATTTAGTATCATTATAATAGTGATGAATATGAAATTAATATTTCTACCGGGTCTGGCGGAAATCTTCCAGGGAAAATTAAATGAATGTATTTTAGAAAATAAGATATATCCGGATAGAAGTACCTGTATTTTACGAAAGAAAATAAATGCTGTAGAGAAGTGTGAAAATAATAAAAAGAGAAAGAAATGAATTCAAAAATAAGAAAAGATAACAAGAAAAGAATATTTTTTGATAATGCTTCTGCAACAAGAATAGATGATCGGGTATTTAAGGAAATGGAATCCTACTTTAGAGAAAATTACGGTAATCCATCAAGCCTGCATGATTTTGGCGAATTAGCTAAAAGCGCAGTTGAATCGGCAAGAAAAAAAGTTGCTAATCTGATAGGTGCATCTGCTGAAGAAATTTATTTTACTTCGTGCGGAACTGAATCAAATAATTTAGCGCTTTGGGGGTTAGTCAGGGCTTTAAAAGGAAAGGGTAATCATATTATATCATCGGTTATTGAACATTATTCAGTTTTAAATCCCTTAAAAGAAATGAAAAAAAATGGTTGGAATATAAGTCTGGTACCAGTAGATGAATGTGGTTTAATTAATACCAAAGACATTGAAAATGAAATTACAGACAGTACTATATTGATATCTATTATGCATGCAAATAATGAGATTGGAACTATTCAAAAGTTGAAGGAGATATCTTTAATAGCAAAAAAAAATAATATTATATTTCACAGTGATGGCGTGGCTGCTGCTGGAATCATTCCTGTAAATGTAAGAGAACTGGGAATTGATGCCTATAGTTTTTCTGCACAGCAGCTACATGGACCTAAAGGGGTAGCTGCCTTATTTATAAAAAAAGGAACAAGGATAAAACCAATCTTTTTAGGTGGCACCCAGGAAAAAGGTAGAAGGGCTGGAACTGAAAATGTACCGGGTATTGTTGGTTTTGGAAAAGCATGTGAATTGGCTAAAATTAAAATGGAAGATAATATAAAATATATATCAAAACTTAGGGATAATTTAATTAATGGAATAATAAACAAAGTAAAAAATGTTAAATTAAATGGCCATGCTACTGACAGGCTTCCAGGAAATGTGCATATAAGTTTTAAATATATTGAGGGAGAATCAATACTTCTAATGCTGAATATGGAAGGAATTGCAGCAGCCAGTGGTTCATCATGCACTTCACAGGCACTTAAAAGTTCACATGTTCTTAACGCTATAGGACTATCTCCAACCATGGCTCAAGGGTCTGTTCTTTTTTCTTTAGGAAAATATAATACAGTTGAAGAAGTAAGTAGATTGCTTGAAGTTTTACCACCTATTGTTAAAAGGTTAAGGGAGATGTCACCCATATATAAGGAATAAAAATGTTTTTTCTAAAATTAAAAAAGAGGTTATAAATGGCAGCATATAGTAAAAAAGTAATGGAACATTTTATGAATCCCAGAAATGTTGGTGAAATTAAAGATGCTGATGGAATAGGAGAAATAGGAAATCCTGTATGTGGAGATATGATGAGTTTCTATATCAAGGTTAAAGATAATAAGCTGGAGGATGTTAAATTTAAAACATTTGGTTGTGGGGCTGCAATTGCAGTGTCAAGTATGGTAAGTGAAGCTGCTAAAGGGAAAACACTGGATGAAGCCTTAAGGATAACTAATAAAGATATAGCAAAAAAATTAGGAGGGCTTCCTAAAAACAAGCTTCATTGTTCAAATTTAGGCGCTGATGCCCTGCACAAAGCTATCAAAGATTACTTGGACAAAAAAGGAAAATAAACAACTGGGAGATGATATGTTTAAAAATAATATAAGCAATGATATAAAAAATAAAACCAATAGATGCCCTTATTGTGATATTAAGTTAAATGATACGAAGCTGCCCTTTTGTTCTTATTGCAAAATTAAAATAAGTTATTGCAAAAAATGTGGACATGCTGTCTCCAATAATTTAAAAATATGTCCTAATTGCGGAGAAAAATTGGGAGAGAATGGGTAACTATGGAAGAAGAACAAGATTTTTTAAAGCCTGATGGACATTTAGACTGCACCGGGCTATATTGCCCGGTACCTGTATTTGAAACAGGGAAAAAGATCAATAGCATGAAAGAGGGACAAATACTGGAACTAGTAGCTGATGATCCTGCGTCCGAAGAAGATATTAAGAGTTGGGCAAAAACCACTGGTAACAAACTTATAAAGATGACTAAGAATAATGATAATTTTATTTTCTACATTAAAAAGATATACAAGTAAATCAGGAGGAGTAAATGGTTAAAAAGAAGTTATTATATGTACAAACAAGTGGTGTAAATACACCACAAAGACTTTATTCACCTTTTATATTAGCACAAACAGCATTAGCAATGAATGTGGAACCAACTATTTATTTCTTAGGAGAAGGAGTAACTGTTGTAAAAAAAGGAGAAGCTGAGAAAATAAAGATAGGTAATTTTCCATCTTTAAAGGATGTAATTGATGAAACTTTAAGGCAGGGAATAAAACTGCTTATATGTCAACAAAGCGCGCAATTATTCGGGGAAAAATTAACGCCTGATGATTTTGTGGATGGTTCCAGGGTAGTTGGTGCTGCAACTTTAAATAATTTAGTGCTTGAAGCTGATGGAACTATGTGGTTTTAATTATGATTTTTAAAATAATAAAAACAGAAAGAAATAAAAGAAATGCCAGATATTTATGTCTGTCAGGTATGTGGAAATACTGTTGAGTGGAATCCTCCAGACAGGTGTCCAATATGTGGAGCGCTAAATTAAAGGTTTAAAAAGATAAGTTAGTTTGAAATTAAAAAGAAATATAATTTATTAAAGTCAGAAAGGAAGGAATTTGATTTATGAGTAGAAAAGAGGAGATTAAATTTAATACTGGAGTTTTATCAGAAGAAGAACTAAAGCTTGTTTTGGATACCTTACCTGTTGATATTACTTTTATTGATAGAGATGATAAGGTCAGGTTTTTTAATAGATTTGAGGATAGAATTTTTAAAAGACCTATATCCGTTATTGGTCGAAGGGTTCAAGATTGTCATCCAAAAAAGAGCTTGGATAAAGTAGAGCAAATTTTAAAAGATTTTAAAGATAAAAAAAGGAAAGTTGCAGAATTCTGGATAAATCTAGAGAAAAAGCTTATTTATATTCGTTATTTTCCTGTTTATACTGATAAAGGAAAATATCTTGGATGCCTGGAAGTAAGTCAGGATATAACTAATATTAATAAAATAAAAGGTGAGAAAAGGTTGCTGTGATTATAGCATTTCTAAGAAAGCCTGTATCCTGGTTTTAACCTGTCCTTCAGAAAAGTTATTGTATTCAATTTCCAAATAAAGGGTTGGGATCTTAAGTTTGTTTAGCTTTTGTTTTAAC
>JAUWCR010000135.1 GCA_030609215.1 Actinomycetes bacterium
GTAACTATTAAGTGTGCTTTTATTGGTGGTGCAAATTATGAGGAGATATATAAAGCAATTCCAAAATTTGAAGAGGAAACTGGTGCAACAGTAGAAATTGTATTCAAGGGTGATGGATTTCAGATTGATAAGAAACTAAAAACTGATTTTGCAGCTGGAACTGTGGATTATGATGTATGCTGGGGTCATTCGAGTTTCTTTACTCAGTACATAGAATCTGATGGAATTATACCTTTGGAAGATTACTGGACAGAAGACGAGCTTTCTGACTTTATTCCCATGATTTTAGATTCAGGTAGAAGAGATGGGCACCTGTGGATTATTCCAAGACATTTTGATATTAGTTGTTTACATTATCGTACAGATATTTTTGAAGATTCTGAAATGCAGGCAAAATTTAAAGATGAAACCGGTGCTGATCTGAAAGTTCCTGAAACATGGGATGAATTTAAAGAAACTGCATTGGGCCTTCAAAAAATACTGCCTGCAGGTGTGTATGCAACTGAATTTGCTGGTAAAGAAGAGGCACTTACCGGACGTTTCTATGAAATACTTACTAGTGAAGGTGGGCAATTCTTTGATGAAAATTGGAAACCTGCATTCAATAGTGAAGCAGGAGTAAAAGCTGCAACTATGCTAAGGGACTTATACGCCGCTGGTGCAATGCCTCCAGGAATGACAGATTATGTTTGGGAAGATGTAGCACAAAACTGGGTAACTGGAATTATTGCTATGTATACTGAATGGTATGGCTGGTATAGCTACTTCCAGGATCCAGAGGCAAGCCAGGTTGCAGGAAAATTTGATATTGCAAGACAACCCATGGGGGATGGAGAAGTATATGGAGGATGGGCTGGACAACATTCATTCTCTATTACTAAAGTATGTGAAAATATCCCTGCAGCTGTATCATTAATTAAATTTTTAACTAATTATGATCAGCAATATACCGAAGCTCAAATGGGAATTCTTGTTACTCGTAACTCTGTATGGGACACAATTATTGAAGAAGCTGAAGCAAGTGATGATCCTCTTGCAGTTAAGAGACTGGAATTAGCCAAATTACAGGCTGCTGAGGATTTTAGAACACCTCCACTTGTAGCACAATGGCTTCCTGCCTCCGATATTGTATACCCAATAGTACAAGCAATAATATTGGGAGATATGGAACCTAAGGCAGGATTAGATGAAGCTGCTGCTGCTGTCGATCAAATGATGTCTGAAGCAGGTTACTACTAATAGGACTATAAGTTAAAATAAGTAAAAAGTTTTGGTTGGTATTGGTAATAATCAATACCAACCAAAATAATAGTATTTGCAAATTATTAATTAGAATAAACATAAAATATAGTAATTAATTTATATTAAGTTAAAAATTTAGATGAAAGAAAAATAATGAGTGATGTTGTTGATAATAGTATTTCGGAAAATAATATTAAAAATTATAGACTCAGAATGGATGAGTCTAAGTATTTGCCTGTAGTGTTACTCCTACCTGCAGTTTTAATAATCTTGTTTGTAGTAGGAATACCTATGATATATTCTTTATTTTTAAGTTTTACAGATTTTACATTACTGAAATCTACTGATTATAATTTTACTGGTATCAATAATTATATATCTCTTTTTAAAAACTCCGTATTCTGGCAATCATTTGGTAAAACAGTTATATATATTGCAGTTGCTGTTAATGTAGAGTTTATTTTAGGACTTGTTATTGCTAACATGATGTCACATATAATTCGTGGCCAGAATATTTTGCGTACGATAATGATGATGCCTATGATGTTTGCCCCTATTTTAGTAGGTTTTCAATTTAAGTGGTTTTTTAATGACCAGGTTGGACTTATAAACAATATATTATTTTCAATAACAGGTCGTCCAGTAATTATTCCTTGGTTAGTTCAAAAACCACTTGGCTTTATTGCAATTCTTGTTGCAGAAATTTGGATGAGCACCCCTTTTATGGTAATAATATTTTTAGCAGGTATTTTGTCAATACCGCAAGAAATATTCGAAGCTGATGATGTTGATGGAGCTTCAGAGTGGCATAAATTTCGTTTCATTACTATTCCTTCTATTACTCCTTTTATTTTTATTGCTATGGCAGTCAGGTCACTTGATATAGCAAAAGCTTATGATCTAGTAAGTATTATGACAGGTGGAGGTCCTGCTCATAGAACAGAACTCATATGGACTTATGTTTATAGACTGGCTTTCACAAGTCAAAAATTTGCTTTAGGATGTTCAATGTCATTTATTACAGTTTTATTGTCATTTGCATTTACATTTTATCTTTTTAGAAATTTATTAAAAGCAAGAAAGACTTAAAAAATATGAAAAGGAAAAAATATGTAAAATCAAAATATACTTTATCTAATATTATATTAATTATAGTACTCTTAATTTTTTTCATACCTGCAATTTGGATAGTTCTAACGTCTATGCGTCCTAATATTGAAATTAATGCGAGGCCACCTGTGTGGATACCTCAAGATCTAAGTTTTAGCTCATACGCAGCTCTATTAGGCCGAGTTGAATCTGCTGAAGAATTTGGTTTTGGCCATTCTGTTCCTTTTATAGATTACGCTAGAAACTCTATAATAATATCTATTACAAGCACATTTTTAGCTTTGATTTTTGGCACACTTGCAGCATTTATCTTCTCAAGCTTTAAATTTAAGGGAAAGGACAGTATTTTTCTAAGCTTTATGTTAGCAAGAGCAATTCCTGGGATAGCACTCAGTCTCCCATTGTTAATTTTATTTACAAGAGTAGGACTTTCAGATAAGGTATATGGGTTAATTATTGCATATACTGCAATGAATATTCCTTTCACAGCATGGTTAATGACAGGATTTTTCGGTGAAATACCTAAAGAATTAAATGATGCAGCATTTATTGACGGTTGCTCTAAATGGGGAGCATTTTTAAAAGTAAATTTACCATTAATATTACCAGGGCTGGCAGCTAGTGGTATTTTTGCTTTTCTCACATCATGGAACGAATTTGCAATAGCAAGTGTTATCACACGAACTACTGTATCAAAGACTTTCCCTGTAGGATTATTTGATTTTACTGGTGAGTTTGTTTCGGACTGGAGAGGTATGTGTGCAATGTCTGCAATTATGTTGATACCGGCAATTATCTTCGTAATATTAGTTCAGCGTAACTTAGTTAAGGGTTTAACATTAGGAGCTGTTAAAGGATAAAAAACTGCTTGAAATAATTGAATAGGTTTCATGTTAAGATATATTTTTATTAATTTATAAACTTCATTGTGAGGTTAGGTATTAATGAAGAGATATGGCTCATTAATTAAAATAAAACCTAAAAAGTTAGAAGAATATAAGAAAATACACGCAGATATTTGGCCAGATGTAGCAAGGATGATAACTAAATGCAATATTAAAAACTATTCAATCTATCATAAAGATGGATTTCTTTTTAGTTATTTTGAGTATATAGGAGAAGATTTCAAGTCTGATATGGCGAAAATGGCAGCTGACCCAATAACTCAAAAATGGTGGGATATTTGCATGCCTATGCAAGAACCACTAGAGACTCGAAAAGAAGGAGAATGGTGGGCCGAGATGGAAGAAGTTTTTCACCAAGATTAAAAAGAAATAATGTATTAATTTATTAAACAATAAAACAAAAAGTTAAATGAAGGGTGTTATATGATGATTTCTCGTGAGAGAGTAATAGCAGCGATAGAGAGAAAAAATTTAGATAGGGTCCCGATTGATTTGGGAGGAACTGCTGTGTCTACCATATTAGCGGAAGCATATGATAAATTGTTGAAAAAGCTTAACCTTAAAAAAGATATAAAAATAGCTGATACCAGTCAATTATTTGTCTATGTAGACGATGAGATTGTTGATTTGTACAATTTAGATGTAATTCCGCTTTATCCATTAAGAGACTTTATGGGCATTAGAAGAGACAATGGTTGGAAAGACTGGAATACTCCCCATGATAAAACTCCTGTTAGGATTTTCAAAGATTTTAATCCAAAGAAAATGGATGATGGATCCTATATTTGGGAAACTGGAGGATATGTCTATAGGTTACCTCCAAAAGGGTTTTATTTTGATTCTGTAAAATCACCTCTTGAAAATGCTAATACAGTAAGAGATATTGATAAGTATAATATCCCTATAATGGATAATGAGGAAAAAGAATGGTATAGGAAAAAGTCAAAGGAATTAAGAGATGGAACAGATAAGTTTATTGTAGCAGATATAGTTGGTGGTTGGACTGATATAGCTGGACCAATGATGGGAAATGCCAATTTTTATATGGCTATAGTTGCAAATAAGCCTGTTGTTCATGCATTAATGCAAAAATTAAATGACGTATGGAAGAAAAGAGTTGATATTCTTAGAGAAGTAGCAGGTGATAACATAGATGCAATAATTATGTACAGTGATTTAGGAACAGAAAAAGGTGGAATGTATGCTACTGAGACAGTTAAAGAAATGGTTATTCCATATATAAGGGATTTTTATGATTATGCTAGAAAAGTAAGTAATTATTACATAATACTTCACTCTTGTGGTTCGGTATATCAATATATCCCCGATTTAATAGATGCTGGTGTTAATATATTAAATCCTATTCAAGTGGGGACAGCTA
>JAUWCR010000143.1 GCA_030609215.1 Actinomycetes bacterium
TGCCATATCCATTAATTATAAGATTTCTGCCATTAATGATATTATTTGTAAAAGTTGTAATTACCCCAGGTTCTCCTGATATTTCCTGACCTGGCCCATAGACATTAGAAATTCTAAGACATAGAATATTTAAATCATATATCTCTCCCCACTTAATACAGTAATATTCCTTAACATAACTGCTCATACCTAAGGGGGAAATTGGATTTGGTTTAGCGTCTTCCTTAACTGGCAGTTCTTCAGCATTTCCATAAACCGATGCCGATGAGGCAAAAATAAACTTCTTAATTCCCCTTTTCTCAGACAAACCAAGCATATTTACAAGTCCTGAATTATTAGAAGCAGAAACAATATCTCCAGCTGTAGAAGTTTTTTTTGAATTTATATGTTCTGATAAGTGAATTACTATATCAAATTTGTTTGCATTAAATATTTTTTCGCAATTCCTATCTTCACTATCTATTTTGTAGAATTTATGTTTTATCTTAACATTTTCAGGTTTGCCTGTGGAGAGATTATCAATAATAACTATCCTGTGACCCTCTTTGTAGAATTTATTTGCAACATTTGAGCCTATGAATCCATAGCCGCCTGTTATTAAAACATTCAACCAGACTACTCCTTTTATTTTTACAAAATTATGACTATATCTTTTACACTCTTTATTACAATATTCTATTATATTATATCATAATATTATAGCCAATTATTCTTTTAATATAACCTTTATAAATTAAAAAAATTGTGGGGTTCTAATACAATGAGAACAAAAAGACTAAGAAGCATTAAAATAAAATAAGTTGAAAATAGAGTATTCTTTTCCAAAGCTCCTTTAGAAACGTCTTTAAAAAATCATACTATTGCAAATAGAAGGTATATTTTTAAATTTTGTAAAAATCTGGTAAATTTATTCTTTTTCCCCTGTTCGTAGCTGACTGGTGAGCACATATTCCAGTACATGTCCAGTTTGCTGCAGTTTCAGCATCTATTTCAGAATCTCTTTTTTCAACAATTGCTCTTATGAATTCATGAACCATATGAGGATGAGAGCCGCCGTGCCCTGACCCTTGTATAAAAGAAAGATGTTCTTTTTCTTCCTTGTCTAACACATCTTCGGCTTTTGTGAATTTGGCAATTTCCTTTGGAAGCATATCGCCTGTGTCAGGTATTTTTACCCTTTTAGCGTTTTCTTTCCCAGTAAATAATATAGGGTCGCTGCCATCTAACCTGTTCCATTCAAATGAAAGTTTGTCTCCATACACATCAAAGCTTTCAATATACTGCCGAACGGTATCATAAAGAGATCTGGTAACCTCGGCTGCCAGATCAGAACCCTTAAATTTTATAAGAGTTGTTTCAATTGCAAAGGGAGAGTTGTATTTTTTTACATACTCTTCTCGTATTCTTCCTGAGCCAAAGCAAAATACAGATTCTACATCAGACTTAGCGAGAGCAGCGCAAGGACTAACAGCATGAGTAGCATAATGCATGGGAGGAAAGCCAGGCCATGGTCCGCCCCACTCTTCCATATCCTGCTGGTGCGAGCCTCGCAGAAATTGAATTTTTCCTAACTTACCTGTATCAGCAAGATTTTTAACATATAGAAATTCCCTTGTATAAACAGATGTCTCCATCATCATATAAACCTTGCTCATTTTTCTTCTTGTTTTAACTATTTCCATACAGTCCTTAATTGTAGTAGCCATTGGAACAGTGCAGGCAACATGTTTGCCAGCTTCAAGTGAATTTATAGTTAATTCAAAATGGCTGGGAACTGGTGTTACAATATGAATAGCATCAATCTCATCTATTGCCAAAATATCCTTATAGTCAGTAAACCTCCGTTTGATACCATATTTATCTCCACACTCATTTAATCCTCTCTCGTCTCTTCGGCATATTGCATACAACTCACAATCTGGATGGCTCTGATAAATCGGAATAAAATCTGCACCAAAACCAAGGCCGATTACTGCAACCTTTATTTTGTTATTAGACACTAATTACCTCCAATCAAGCTTGCTGGATCAATTAAAATTTATTATAAAACAATTTGTACTTTCATTGGATTATCAACTCTATCCTTCAGATTCACTATTGCTTTTTCAGTTTCCCCCAAGGGATATTTATGCGTTAATAATGCTTCAACATTTACAAGTCCTTCTGCCATACACCTAATTGCAGTTGGCCATGAAAGAGGTGCAAGCCAGGCTGCTCTTATTTGTTTGTCCATAGTGTGAAAACTAAGTGCAGGAACATGTATAACATCGTCTTCATTAGGTAAGCCAAAATGAACTAAAATTGCACAGTTTCCAGTTATTTCAATAGCCTGTTCAAAAGCATCATTTGAACTTGTTGGGACTATTGCCCTATCAGCTAACTTGCCATTTGTTAAATCTGATACAGCTTTTTTTAAATCAGCCACGTAATATTTTGAATCTTTATTTTTAGTATTAAATATATAATCTGCTCCATTTTCTTTGCCCATCTCTAAACGATAGTCCCTTGTTCCAATTAATATAATTTTCCCTGCACCTGTAGATTTTGCAAGCTGTACCATCATCTGCCCCATTGCGCCGGGACCAAATATAACTAAGGTTTGGGCTGGTTCAATCTCTAACTTCTTCATAGCATTTACTGCACATGCAAATGGCTCCGTAAATGCCCCTACGGCGTAGCTCATATCATCAGGTAATTTAAAAAGACCAGTATATTTAGATATGCAGTACTCAGCAAAGCCGCCATTTACTGTAACTCCAGGAACACTAATATTTTCACATAGATGAGTTTGGCCAGAAGCACATGCATAACAGGCATTACAATGTTGAACTGGATTTACAACTACCCTGTCACCTTCCTTGAAGAGCCCCGTATCTGCAGGTACTTTTCCAACCTTTACAACCTCTCCGGTAAACTCATGCCCTAAAACTAACGGCCCTTTACCCGTAGATGTACCTAATGGAGAAAGTCCGTAATAATATGATATATCAGATCCGCAAATACCAACATTTTTTACTTTTACCAACACATCTATATCTGTGACTTCAGGAATAGGCAGCTCCTCAAGTTTCATTTTCTGAGCTTCATAAAAAACCTGGGCTTTCATTGTTCCTGCCAATTTTTCACCTCCGAATATATTATTTTTAATGAATATATATCTATTAAAATATATAATTATATTTAGTTACAAACACTTCCCAGTTATCTATATCTCTTATATATTCCTGACTATCCATATTTCTTAATCAAATCATCAAGATATCTTTTATTATCCTCAGTTACTTCCAGAGCTTTGGGCCAGAAGCATAAATCAATTGCCCACCACTCATCATCATACCCAGCCTCCAGGATTGCAGGCATAATTTTATCAAAATCCAGTCTTCCTGTGCCCAGCGGAGCATGAGTACTTGTATCTCCATCATGTAAGGTACCATCTGAATCAATCAAGTGAATATGCCCGATCTTGCCAGTCAGCATATGCGCAAATTGAACAACACCACCTGGAAGCGTTTCCTTTTCTCCTAATTGCCTTGCCCCAATAACTGCACACATGTAGGCATGGCATGAATCAAACAATGTAGTAAAATTTGGATGGTCTACGCTGTATACCATTCGTGTAACTTCGCCTGGCTTATTAAATAAAAAGCCTGGTTCAAATTCCCAGATAAGTTTAATTCCGTCTTTTGAACAGATTTCTGCAGCCTTATTCCATACAGATGCAACTTTTTTAAAGCAGCTCTCGTAATCCATATCTCCGGGTATACCTGTTGGAGGATCAACTGTATCAACTCTAAGTTTACTGATATTTAAATCTTTACATATTTCTATATTACCACTTACTGCCCCAAGATACTCATCTTCGCTGGAGGTTGAAGGTGATGGGAAAGGTGCAGCTAGTCCAGAAACACCAAGTCCGTTATCATCAAGCATCTTTTTTATTTCTAATCTCTTTTCTTTAGTATTAGGCTCAAGATGCGGCGGGAATGCCGCCATTTCAATTCCGTCAAAGCCCAGATCAGAAAGTTTTTTTACAACTTCTTCTAATGGAGTAGGAGCTTCCTCATATCCACCCCATATATACGCCCATCCGCCAATTGATGTTTTTTTACTCATAATAACCTCTCATTTAATAAGATAATATTTATTTATAATAAAATAACAAATTCAAGATATATATAACTATCTTTATTCATTCGCTATTTAAGGTTTATATTTTTTTATCATAGGGATTTCAGTATTAATATCAGGACCAAAGAATTTTATTATCTGCATCAATTCACTTCCAGTATTTTCTATAAGCAAAGGCCTGGTAGCTCTATCATGGGAAATTAAAAGCTCGTCACACTTAAAGTTCCCAGCTTCTATTTCATGACCATCATATCTCCCCTTACCCTTCCAGACTAAAATATTATATACTCCATTATCAATACTTTTAAACTTACA
>JAUWCR010000091.1 GCA_030609215.1 Actinomycetes bacterium
ATATTCAAGAAGTACCCTGTGATCTGAAGTAATGTAAGGCTCACACTCACAGCCATTTAGAATCACAGTATCAATATTTACTCCAGGAGGTGGTGAAAGTTTAACATGTGTGGGGAAAGCAGCTCCTCCTAACCCTACCACTCCTCCTTCTCTTATTTTACTCAATATTTCTTTACTAGAAAGTGAATCAATAATACCAGTTATCTTCGGTAATTCACCCGCATTATCTGCGTCTGATAATTTCTCAAGATCAACCCAGGAATTTTTACCGTCAGACGCAATCATTACAGCATCCCCAAAAATACTGGTTGCTGGATTTATAACTTTAATATTTTTTACTACTTTTCCCGAGATAGGTGAATGAATAGGAGCAGATACGTAACTTTCAGTATCTGCAATTTTTTGTCCAGTTTTAACTTCATCGCCTCTTTTAACCAAAAACTTACACGGAGCTCCAATGTTTTGTTGGATTGGAATAACTACATTATCTGGAATTTTAAAAACCTCAATAGATTTCTTTTCAGTAAATTTAGCTTCAGGCAGCTTAAGCCCCCTGGGAGCACTTCTTATCTTAATTACAGATTTCATAATTTATATTAAACTTTAAAACCAAAAAATTTATAAAAACCCACCCCTAATATTTCTATATTTTCTAATAATTTATTTCTATTTAAGATGGTTTTCTAATTACTTAAATACTTGCTAAGTCCGCTTGATTTATAAATATTTCTTTCACTATCTATAATTAATGCTTCTGCATTATCCAATGATTCTATCAGCTTTAATCCGTCTTGTGAACCCATAACAAAAATTGATGTTGCCAAAGTATCTGCCTCTGTACATGTTTCTGCTATAACAGTAACACTAATACATTTATCAGCAGAAAATCCTGTTTTTGGATCAATTATATGATGAAACTCTTTCTTGGGATCAAAATACCTGTAATAATTTCCTGATGTTGCAACAGCTTTTCCTGCAAAACTGAAGGAAGCAATACTCTCATCTGTATTATCCGGATTCTCCAGGCTGATATTCCACATTTCTCCATCACCTTTTGTCCCGATGGAGACTATATCTCCACCAGCATTTATCAGAGCGTTCTCAACCCCTGCCTCCTGTATAACATCCATCGCCTTGTCAATAATATAGCCTTTAGCAATTCCACCTAGTGTAACTGACATCCCGTCCAGCCCAAATTCTATTTTTCTATCCTCAATATTAATTTTATCTGAGCCAACAAGCATCAGAACTTCGGATATCTTTTTAGCCTGAGCTTCTTCACTTTCTTTCCATAGTCCTTCAGACCATAGTTTTAAGAGAGGCTCAATAGTTATATCAAAACTGCCATCAGTAATATTATAATATTCTATTGATAAATCTATCATTTCTAACAATTCATCTGATGCTTCATCTAAATACCCCTGCTGATTGAGCCTGCATATTTCACTGTTCTCATCATAACTTGAAGCAATTCTTTCAAGTTCCTCAATTTTCTTATATGCTGATTCAATAATTTCATTACCACAGTTTTCGTCTGCATATACAATTATACTTACATAGGTTCCCATATACTGTTGGGTTTCTTCAACTCTTTCCAGAGAGATTTTCTTGCAGCCGCCAAGAGAAATAAATACAATGGAGAATAGAAAAATGATAAAAAAAATAAAAATAACCTTTATTTTTATGCCCTTAAACAATTATCCTCCTTTCTATCATTTTTACTAAACAATCCAGGTTTTATTAAATTTTAAAAAAACTTTTACTTAACTAACCAGACTACAATTAATTAGCCCAAAAAAGACTTGTCTTGTAAATTCCTAAGCTCGAGCAACAGTGGAGCACAAGAAAATTCTACATCATCATATTTTATCGTTTGATCCTTTTTGATATCTCTTTTTAAAGTACTTCCTTCAGCTAACCCTATAGGCAGCAAGCTTTCCTCTTTTGCATTTTTATACAGCTCAATAAGTCCATAAACAGTGTAACCACCTATTCCATCAATTACCTCTCCAGCCTTTAAATCCTTTTTAGCTGCAGTAATAACATCAGATACAAGTCCTCCCTTTGGAACTATTGTAGGTTCATTATAGAAATAAACTCTTGCAACCGATAATGGGGTCTCAATACTGGTTAGATGATAAGGACGGTAAAGCAGATAATTTGGCCCCTCTCCTAATTGAAGATATTTTAAATCCTTTTTTATTATTTCGTTACCAGTTGTATAAACTAAAAAAACTCCTGGAGCAATATCACCAATTGCAAAATCAACTACTCCTTTTTTCTCTAGGATTCCTCCATCTTTTTTTAGTTTAAATATTTCAACCAAATCGGAAACATTTGCTTTTGGCCCATGCATTCCTCTACAATCTGGGACAAGACCAGTGGCGTTAGATACGCAAGCCATTTCTATCATGGATTTTGTCCCATCAACAAAAGAAGTCATCATTCTCGCACTTGATCCTTTAGCAGCAGCATATTCTGCCAGTGTTGTGGGATTAGCGTATCTGTCTAAGGGATTATTTTTACCTTTGCCGGCTGCTATGACTTCAAGTCCTAATGCATCTGAAAAATCATATAATTCTTTAAGTGCGCCTGGCTCATCACCTGCTGAAACTGTATATACACTGCCATATCTGTCAGCAAAATTTTTAAGGATTGGACCGATAGTTATGTCTGCTTCAACATTTAACGAAACTACATTTTTCTTGCATGCTATTGAATTAAGTGTTATATAAGCACCTGCAGCAGGACTGCCAGTTGCATCTAAAACTACATCTACGTCCTCTATTGCAGATAGATAAAAAAGATCATTCGTGATTATAATTTTACCTTCTTTAACTGCTCTATTTAATTGCTTTTTTATATTTTCATTTACAACTCCACTTTTACCAATAATCTTTTCTATAGTTATATTTTTATCACTGATTTTATCTTCACTGCCAGTTACAAATACTTCGCTTTTCTTTATGCCTAAATCGCCGGCAATTTTTGCGGTTCTTTCTATGTCTCTATTGGCTACTGCAAGAACTTTAAACCCTTTTAAATCTCTCATATGGGAAATTAAGCCCTTTCCCATCTGCCCTACTCCAGCAATAGCAACATTTATTGACTTTCCTTCTCTTTGTAAAGAATCTAATTTATTATTTAATCCTAACAATTTTAGCCCCGAAAGATTTGTATGATATGATAAATTTTAATAAAACACGGTGTATTATATTATATTATTCACATCAATAACAAGTATTTATTCTTATAAATATTACAAGCTGTAAGAAATCATTCAAAGCTAAGGGTATTCAGCATTCCGTAATAAATTGCTTCTAAAATTTCGGCGTAATCAGAATTTGATAGCCCCTCAAATAAATACAGCTTATTATTATCAGTTATAAAACATAAATTCATTTTCCAATATTTATTTTCATCATCTAAATACTCATAAGAAAATTCCTTTACTGATATCGAGTTTAACTCATAATCCTTATGTCCGCTATTAGTTTGCTCCCAATTATTAGTAGAGATTATACTGCTTGATATTGCATCTGCATATTCTAAAAACTCTTCTTCGCCTGGATAATAACTTTCATTTATCACCCATAGTGTTAATATCAAAGGTTCACTGCCAGAAAACGGCGAAAAATCTACTGCAAGTCCAGTTTCATCCTTACAGTCACTAACTTCACAATCCTGTGGATATTTAATTAAGAATTTAAACTGCTCGTTGCTATACGTGTTACTTAGTTCTATTACTGGCGCTACAACCTTAAAATCATGTTTCTGGTAAAGACTGCCGTTAAGATACACTTCAACACTATAACTTCCAGATTTCCACGGAATATCACTGAAAAACTTAAAAGCAGTATATGACTGCTTGTAATAATTTTCTACAGTTTCAAATTGATTTTCCTGCAACAAATCACTGTCATTAAAAAATAATTTAGCTCCTACAGTATTTCCCTCAATCTGATAATCCAATTTTACACATGCATAAAAAATATCAAAGACATCAAATTGACTCTTTGTATTTAAAGGTTCATAATCATCGCTAACCTCATCTGCAAGCAATACTTCCAGGATCTTTACATCAGGAATTAGTATTTTAAATTCAGCAGTATCTACAAGCATAGAGTTATGGAAAAATTCAACAATATACTCCCCTGGTTCTGCTAAAATATTATCCTTCTCTTCATCTTCTTTATCTAAATAGATGCTGCTTGCAATATATCCTTCAATATAGCCCTTCTTTTCTGCAGAATATTTATCTGTGCTTTCAAAAATTATTTTACCAGTTTCTTTATTCTTCCAGACAAAACTAAAATTATCTTCACTTTTTATGCCTGCTGCTTTAATAGTTGCAAAAATCTGCTGAACTCCTATATCAAAACTACCTTTTGGAACAACTGGAGCATAAGTCCCTTCATCCAGCTTTTCACAAGTTACAATCTCTCCAAAATCAAGATCAGGAGCACAGGATAGAAGATTAAAATTAAAAAATAATACTGCAGCACAAAGAGTTAGAAATATAGAAATTTTTTTAAAGTAAAAATTTTTCACTATACTAGATGATTAAATCTGAAAATTTATTTTTATTTTACCTGTCACTTGATATCTACAGCAATAGGTAAGTGGTCAGAAGCAATGCTATAAGGAACTACCAGATTTGATATCCTAATATCATCTGTTACCCATATATAGTCAATCCTTCTATAAGATTTGTAATGAACCCATGTTAATCCTTCGCCTTTACCTATTAATGCATGTGAGTCTAAAAGTCCTGCGTCATACATCACCCGTATTTCCGGATCATTCGGCTCTGCATTAAAATCACCCATAATAGCTGTCCTTTCCAATCCGCCCCATTCTTCTATAAGACTCTCTACCTGGCTTTCCCTTATATATCCTTCATCTTCTATATGATGTAAATGAACACACAGAATATTAATATTTTCATTTTCAGCAAGCTTTATTTCTGCCAGGATAAAACTTCTACGTAATGGTGCACCCATTCTAGGTAAAAAACCACTCTTTATAATTTCAACAGGATACCTGCTTAAAATAGCATTCCCCCAGACTGCATCTGATGCCGGCATAAAAATATAATCCATTTCCAATCTATCAGAAAGCCAGCTTAAATTATCCACTGAGCTATTTATTACCCAACCCCTGGAAACTTCCTGAAGAGCTACAACATCAGCTCCATTTCTTTCTATTACTTCTGCAATACTTTCTAAATCCAGATATCCATTTATATTAAATCCCTGATGAATATTGTAAGTCATGACAGTAACAGAATCTTCTTCACTTGCAACATAAGAAGGAGCTTTTGTAGGCACAAACATAATTATGGGAATAATTAATAAACACAGGAGTAAATACAAGGGCTTGTAATTCTTACTGGCAATAGAACCCGTATTTGCACTTTTTATTCTACTATTATCCCTATAATTTTTCTCCTGTCTTTTCCTGAGTATAACTGCTACAAGTCCGCAAATTGCAATAAAGATAGCAATAAACACTGGAACCAGCCAATTATCAAAAGGAAGACTAATGTCATAGCTCGCATAATAAATAAAAATTAATATAAAAAATAGTATTCCTCCTGTTGCCACTGCAGAAGTTGTTTTCCAGGGTGCTTTTTCAGCTGAGCCGCCTGCAGCCTTATATAAAACAATAAGTAAAAGCCATACAGCTCCTATCTGGCCAAAAATTAACTGAATAATATACAGATAACCGACAGCATCAGGCCAGAAAGAAAAAATAAGAAATATTGAGGCCAATATAGTAATAATAATTCTCGTTTTTATTATATTAAAAAAGTATGTGAAACTGAATGCAATAATATTTGCAGCCAATATTACTATAAGAGACAGTGCCAAATTAGATCTTGTAAGTGCCATACATGCTGCCAGATTCTGAAACTTAAGCAGCTGAAGCAAAATCCAGGGAAGGATTATAATTAAAGTATAAAAACTGGCTCTACTGCCATCCCTGAATTTAATTACTTCTAAATCTGCAGCAGATATCCTAAAAATTATCCATAACTGGATTACAGCCAATAATAAAATAAAAAGATGTATCGCTGTAGTTGACCTCCAAATTATA
>JAUWCR010000167.1 GCA_030609215.1 Actinomycetes bacterium
TTGCTTCATGCCTTTTGAGTATGTTGCCACAAGTGCATCTTTTCTTTTCCAGAGATCAAACATTTTTAAGTATTTTTCAATATTGTTTTTTCTTTTCTTTTCTGAAATATCATAAAAATTAGAGAAATATTTAAGGTTGTCGTAAGCAGATATTTTCTCATACATTCCAGGTGTTTCGGTAAGCAGGCCTATTACAGATCTTATACGTGAACTGTCTTCCTTTGGGTCTTTTCCGTTAATGGTGAATTTACCAGAAGTAGGAGAAATAAGTGTAGAGAGTATTCTAATTGTGGTAGTCTTGCCAGCTCCGTTTGGGCCTAAAAAACCAAATATTTCACTTTCCTTAATATGAAAGGAAATATTATCAAGGGCGGTAACATCTCCAAATATTTTAGTTAAATTTTCTGCTTTTATCATGGAAATGTATTTTACTAATTTTTTTTATTTTGAGCAAATTAATATAATGTATATAATAGTCAATAAAAAGGTGAGGAGAACTAGAAATTAATACTACAACTAAAAGTAAGAAAATAGATATTCTGATGATAGATAATTATGACTCATTTACTTTTAATTTAGTACAATATTTAGGGGTATTGGGAGAGAACATAAAAGTCAGAAGAAATGATAAAATAAGTATACGTGAAATAGAGAAAATGGCTCCTTTAAAAATTGTTATATCTCCTGGACCAGGAAGACCCAAAGATGCAGGAATATCAAAAGATTTAATCAAGCATTTTTACAGGTCAGTTCCTATACTGGGTGTCTGTTTGGGACACCAGTGCATAGGAGAAGTTTTTGGTGCAGAAGTTATAAACTCTGGGATCGTATTTCATGGCAAGACCTCTATGATCTATCATGATAAGCATACAATATTTTCTGGCATCAAAAGTCCATTTGAAGCTGCCCGGTATCATTCCCTAATATTAAAAAAGGATACTATCCCACAGGAGTTTGAAATTTCTGCTTATACTAAAGATAAAATTGTAATGGGAATAAGACATAAAAAATATAAACTGGAAGGGATACAATTTCACCCTGAGTCTTTTCTTACTCCGTATGGGAAGAAAATACTTAAAAATTTTATTGAATTATGAAAGTAATTTCTACAGTTACAACTATAAATTTAAATTTGTCTCCCCAGGAAGTTGCTTATATTCAGGGGGATTGTGATTATCTTTGTTACTTAGACAGCAGTCTTTGTCCTAATAAGTATTCTCAATTTTCATACATAAGTTGGAATCCGAAGTTTGTATTAAAAAGCTTTGGATATAAAAATGAGTTTATTAATATATCCAGAAATATAAAATACTTTTCTTATCAGCATCCTTTGTCATTTTTAAAGCAGCATGTAGGAAATTATACAGGTAAAATCGGTGATAATAGTAGTGAAGATTTAAAGGTTATTTACATTGACAGAGATAAGCCCGGGATTATTTCTAAAAAATCTAAGGATAAATTACCGGATTTTAAAGGTGGATTTATTGGATATTTTTCTTATGATTTAAAAAATTTTATTGAGGTTCTTCCCCAGACAGTTTTAGATGATATTAATATCCCATTATTTTACCTTGCTTATTATAACAGGTTGTTTTCTTACAACTATAATGAAAGTAAATGGTATTTTATCAGGAATTATTTGATTAAAACAAAGGGGGGATCTGATAGAAGTTTTTATAAAAATTACAATTCTATAAATGCTGATAGTGATTATTTTGAGACTGAAGGTTATGATATTAATTTTTCAGAAGAAGATTATGTGGATAACAATGTAAGCGAAAAAAATCTTTTAGAAAGAGTTAATCTTGAATGGGAAAAAATAAATAAAACGCTACTGGAGAAATATAATAGGAGATTTTTTAAATTTAAAAATAAATTATCTTCTAAAAAAAATGAGGATAAAGTAAAGCAGCATATAATAAAAAAATATAGTGAAAAGGAAGTAGCTTCCTTAAAGCTTCGCTCAAATTTTACAAAAAAGGATTACTTAAGGGCTGTTAGTAAGGCAAAGGAATATATTCATAATGGTGATATTTATCAGATGTGTATGACTCAAAGATTTCATTGCAAGCTGCCTGTTGAACCTATTGATTTATATTATATTTTAAGGGAGAAGAACGCTGCTCCATTTTCAGCTTTCTTAAATTTTCCAGAGGTGAAGATTGGCAGCTCTTCACCTGAAAGATTTCTATTTCTAAAAGGTGATATTATTGAAACAAGGCCTATAAAGGGAACAAGACCCAGGGGGAAAAATGAGCTTGAGGATAAAAAATATATAATTGAGTTAAAAAATAGTATTAAAGACAGAGCAGAACTAAATATGATCGTTGATCTAGAAAGAAATGATCTGGGAAAATTTTGTAATTATGGGAGTGTTGAAGTTAGTGAGCATGCAGTAATAGAAAAATATGCCAAGGTTTTTCATTCAGTATCTACTGTAGTTGGTAAGGTTGGGGAAAAGTTTGATATTGCAGATATATTAAAAGCAACTTTTCCCGGAGGCTCTATAACTGGTGCTCCAAAGATAAGAGCAATGCAGATAGTTGATGAGCTTGAGCCAACTGTAAGAGCTATTTACACAGGTTCTATAGGTTATATTGGAATTGATAGTACAATGGATATAAATATTGTTATAAGAACTTTTATTATAAAAGAGGATAATTTTTATTATAATGTTGGCGGCGGGATAGTTGAAGACTCTGTTCCCGAGGAAGAATTCCAGGAAACATTGGATAAGGGTCTTGCCCTGCAGGAGACTTTAAAATTTTTTGAAAGTAGGAATTTAGATAAGCTTATGTAGGGGTCACGATAAAAATATTAAGATTAGCTTGAATGAATTTCTTGACTAGTATAATAGTAAGTGGTAATAATGTAGATAAAAATTTATATTAAAAATTAGTATTAATATACAGATGAGAAGTTGTAGGTTTTAAATAAAATTTTATGGGTAGTTATATTTTTATAAATAATAAATTAGTCCGGGAAAAGAGTGCAGCTGTATCCGTAAATGATGCTGGGTTCCTGTATGGTGATGGAATATTTGAGACTTTGAGGAGCTATAATGGCTATGTCTTTATGCTGGAAGCTCACCTGCAGCGAATGTTCCATACACTAAAAATTTTAAGATATAAGTTTGACTTTGACAAATCCTATGTCAAATATTCCATAGATAAGGTAATAGATGGCAATAATTTAAAAAGTAGGGAAGCTTATATTAAAATAATAGTAACCAGGGGTCCTTACAGGAAAAGACTTAATACTACAAGCTCATCTAAGCCTAATTTAATAATAATTGCACGCAAGCTTACTAGTTACCCTGAGAAAGATTATAGGAATGGTATAAAAATTATAACTTCATCTTTAAAAAGAGATGCTTTGGGAAATAAACTTTATATGTATAAACTCATAAATTATTTTGAAAATATTTTTGCAAAAAATGAGGCTTTACGAAACAGAGCAAAAGAAGCAATTTTTTCAACTAAAGACCATATTGTTCTGGAGGGAACAACATCTAATATCTTTTTTGTAAAAGAAGGTACTGTTTAC
>JAUWCR010000027.1 GCA_030609215.1 Actinomycetes bacterium
AAATTAATAAAGATTTGAATATACAGGGTAAGGTAATTGCTGTACGGAGAAGCATCTCTTAAGCTTCATTTTAGATAAATAATTTAACCATAGTAAAAAAGAATTTGTGAGGATAAAATTGTTCACACATTTACATGTACACAGCGAATACAGCTTGCTGGAATCATCCATAAAGATAAAGGATTTAGTTAATACTGCTGCTATGCTTGGCATGAAAGCAGTAGCCATTACTGATAAGTATGTTATGAGCGGAGCTGTAGAATTCTATAAAGAAGCTGTAACCAGAAATATAAAACCTATAATTGGCTGTGAAGTCTGCGTACTGAGAGAGCAAGTACCGACATATTTTATCTTACTTATAAAAAATGCAAAGGGATATGAAAACCTGTGCCAGATTATAAGCAAATCACACTTAGAAAGCAGTAATCCACTGGTACCAGCAGTTGATATATCATACCTTGAAAAAAAGAGTGAAGGAATTATAGGGCTCAGCAGATATAGCAAGGGAGCTCTAGCCAACCTTACGGATGAAAAGAATATTAAAAAGGCAGCTCAAGCTGCCAGGGATTATGAGAACATATTTAGAGGAGATTTTTATATAGAAATTCAGAGATATCCTTTAATTAATAACATATCTTACGAAAACTCAATCTCTGAAATATTAATTAACTTTGCCCAGAAAACCCATATTCCTATTGTAGCCACAAACAATGTTTGCTACTTAAAAAAAGAAGACCATAAAATATATAAATCTCTATCTAAATTAAAAATTATGAGTATAAAAAATGACCCCAATATGGAACTTTCCGAGAATAATGAACATTACTTCAAGTCAAGCTATGAAATGGCAAGTATGTTTTCTGGTATTCCAGAAGCAGTTACTAATACAAAAATCATAACAGATAAGTGTAATTTTAACTTCCAGCTGGGAAAAATAAGTATCCCCAATTTTAATGTTCCACGGGGAGAAACCCAGGAAAGCTATCTTAAAAAGCTCTGCCACAAGGGACTAAGGTTAAGGTATAACAACAATCCTTCAAAACAGGTTTTAGATAGATTAAATAAAGAACTTAAAGTAATAATAAAAAAAGGTTTTTGCGGATATTTTTTAATAGTAGCCGACATGGCAAGATTTACCCACGAAAATAATATTTTAATATGTGGAAAGGGTTCTGCTGTGGGGAGTCTGGTATCTTATATACTAAAAATATCAAATATAGATCCCATCAAAAATAATCTTTACTTTGAAAGATTTTTAAACAAGGAAAGAAAAAAACTTCCAGACATAGACATAGATGTTTCCAGTAAAAAGAAAACTTGTGTATTAAAATATCTATCATCCAAATATGGGAAGAAAAATATCGCCAGGGTTTGCAGCTTCCCCACAATAAAGCCAAGAGCTGCAATAAGGGAAGCAGGGAGAATTTTAAATCTAAACAAAGAAGAAGTAGACCATATTATAAAAGCAATACCAAACTACAGACATTTTTTTACCAGAGAAGACATGGAAAAAGCAATAAAAGAATATAATAGTATAAACATGAAAAGCACTATCTACAAAAAAATAACTTCCGTTTCTAAAAAGATAGAAGGATTCGTAAGACACATTTCAATGCATCCTTCTGCTTTTATAGTATCAAATTCTAACCTGGCAAAAATTATCCCACTTACTCTTTCGGGAACTGGTGAGATAATGAGCCAGTATGACAAGGACAGCATAGAAGACTTGGGACTCCTGAAGATAGATCTTATAAATTCTTTAAGCCTTAGTATATTAAGCGACATTGCAGATATTTTAAAAAACAGCAGAAATATAAATTTAAGTTTTTCAGAAATTAAACATGATGATAAAAAAGTATTCAATCTTATAAAAAATGGCAGAACACTTGGAGTTTTTCAACTGGAGAGTTTTGGCATAAGAACACTTGCAAGAAAGATAAAACCCTCAAGCTTAAATGATATCACCCTTCTTATATCACTATACAGGCCAGGGCCACAGCAGTCAGGCATGGTTAATAATTTTATTGAAAGAAAATTTGGAAGAGAAAGAATAACCTATCTTAATAAAGACTTGAAGCCAATTCTAGAAGAAACTTATGGGATGATACTCTATCAGGAACAGGTTATGCAAATAGCTATAAAAATAGCCGGATACTCACTCAGTGAATCTGAAAACCTAAGAAAAGCTATGACAGGCAGATCAAAAGAAAAAATGAAAACCCAGGAGTCAAGATTTGTAAGAGGCGCACTAAATAAAGGCTACAATATAGGAACTGTAAATAAAATATTTAAACTGATATCCAAATTTGCCAGTTATGGTTTTGTTAAAGCTCATGCTGCTGCCTACGCTGAGCTTTCGTATAAAACCTGCTATCTAAAAGCTTACTATCCTGCAGAACTTATATCAATAATACTTACCAATAAATCAGGCTATTATAACGAGATGCAGTATATTGAAGAAGCAAGAAGACTTGGAATAGGCATAAAACTTCCCGACATTAACAGGAGTGGAATTGAATTTTGTGTTGAAGATGGTGGTAAATCTATAAGAACATCCCTGCTTTCCATAAGAAACCTGGGGTTTGAAGGGGTAAACTTTATAATAAACGAAAAAGCTAGAAATGGAAATTTTAAAGATTTTTTTGATTTCTACTACAGAACTTCAAACAATCACAAGTTAGCCAGAAAAGCAGTCGAAAATTTAATAAAAATTGGAGCATTTGATTTTACAAATCTAAAGAGAAAATACTTACTGCTGATTTTTTATCACCTCCAAAATTTAAATAATAACAGTGCAAGGCACAGTCATAATTCTTATTTCCATAACAATTCTTGTCTCCAGAATCAAAATCCCAAGAACTTAATAGATTTTACCCTTGAAGAAAAGCTTAAACTAGAGGAAGAAATACTCGGATTTTTTATAAGTGCCAACCCTCTTAAATATTTCAAAGAAGAATTAAAGAAATTCAATATCACAAGAAGTAAATATTTTTCCTATCTGATAAAAAACAGGAAAAAAGAATATAGAATCTCAGGGTTAATAAAAAATGCAAACTATATATATCCCAAAGATATATTTACTTCAGGAATCGTTATTACAAGAAGAATAGAAAAAACTAAAAATGGACAACCCATGCTTTTTTGCACAATGGAAGATGAAGACGGGATGTATGAATCAGTTTTTTTCTCTGATACTTTTAAAAGAAATTCTAAAATAATAATGAATCAATCTCCTGTTATAATTAAAGGAAGACTCCATTTAAGAGATAATACTATATCCATTATTGCAAAAGATGTTATAAGCCTTGTATTACTTAAAAAATTAGAAAATAATAGTATAAGGGACAACATAAAAACAAATTTGCTCGCAGGAGCTGGGGCAATATGGAAAACATGAGGAAAATAATCCATGTAGATATGGATGCTTTCTTTGCTCAAGTTGAACAAAGAGACAACCCTAAATACAAAAACAAACCTTTAATAGTAGGGGGCCCTTTAAACAGAGGGGTAATTTCATCTGCTTCTTATGAAGCAAGAAAATATGGACTTCATGCAGGAATGCCCCTTACAAGAGCAAAGAGACTCTGCACTGTAGGAATTTTCGTTCCCGTAGATATGGAGAAATACCTGGAAGAATCAAGAAAAATAAGAGAGATATTTTTTCAGTTTACCCCACTTGTTGAGTTTGTTGGCTGTGACGAAGGTTTCTTAGATGTAACAGGCTGTGAAAAGCTCTTCGGAAATGCTATTGATATTGCTAAAAGAATAAAAGGCAAAATATATGAACGAACAAATTTAACTTCCTCGGCAGGAATAGCCCCCAATAAATTTTTAGCAAAACTTGCTTCAAGTATAGGAAAACCAAATGGACTTACCGTGCTTGAAGGAGGTAAGGAAGTAATAGAAAAAATAAAACTTCTTCCCGTGTCTTACCTCTGGGGTGTAGGAAGAGTAACCGGTGAAAGTCTTAAATCCATGGGCGTTAAAACTATTGGAGACGTTGCCGGTATACCAGTAGAAATTCTGAAAGCTAAATTTGGAGAAATTGGCGAAGTCATCCAAAATATGGCAAATGGAGTAGATGACCGAGAAGTTATACCTTGTCATGAGCCAAAATCCATAGGAAGAGAGATAACTTACAAAAGAGACACAAATGATCTTGAGATCCTAAAATCAACCTTGCTGTTTCTTTCTCAAAAGATATCAATAAATTTAAACTCTAAAAAATATAAGGGTAGAGTTGTGACTCTAAAGGTTAGATTCTCTGATTTTAAAACTATTACAAAAAGAAAAACTCTTAAAAATCATACATCTGGAATACTTAATATATATAAGCCTTCCCTCCTGCTCCTTGATGGACTTGATCTGGTTCGTAAGAAAATCAGGCTGCTAGGTATTTCTGTAAGCAGCCTAAAACCAAACTTCATATTAGATAACTTGCTTTTTAAAGAAAAGAAAAAAGAAGAAAATCTAACCAAAGCTATTGGAAAAATATCAGACAAATTTGGAGACAATAAACTCACCATAGCAGGACTTGTAGAAAAAGATAAAACTAAATTCTTCTAGATTTTAAGCTACACTGCAGGCCTCGGCTTCAAGTGACTTATTTATAATACTTATTTCCCTTAGAATAAAAATTCCAGTAACCAAGAAAGCTAAAAAGTCAGAAACTGGCCATGAAAGCCAGACTCCATTTAAATCAAAGAGTAATGGCAGTATAAAGATAGCTGGTAATAAAAATAACAGCTGTCTGGACACAGTTATTATTGTTGCTGGTAAAGCTTTACCAATTGCCTGGAAAAAACTTCCACCAATTATTGTAATCCCTAACGTAGGAAATAACATAACTATAATTCTAAGAGGTATTATGCCACTCGCAATTAACTTACTATCATTGCTGAACAGACTTAGTAATGCCCCAGGAAAAAACATCATAATAATAAAGGCAACACCTGCTATTACTGTAGTCCACATAACTGCTTCACTGAAGACTTTTTTAACTCTACTGTAAAGTTTTGCACCATAATTAAAACTAACAATTGTCGAAAATCCATGTGATATTCCTAAAATAGGCATAAAAGTCAAGTCAAATATTCTTATACCAATACCAACAACAGCAATGTATAAATCACTTCCATAATATAAAACAGCTCTATTAAAAACTATAAATATAACACTATCTATAGACGCCATTAAAAATGAAGGAAACCCAATAATTAGTATATTTTTTATCACCTTTCCTTTTAATTTAAACATCTCCAGTTTAAAGGAAAATATACTTCTTTTAGACATAAAATAGATAATAATATAGATAGAAACAATAATCTGGCTGATTATTGTAGCTATAGCTACACCTCTTACTCCCATTTTAAAAACAAATATAAATATTGGATCCAAAATAATATTCATTACTGCACCTATAATAATTGGATACATTGCAGCTCTTGGTTTTCCTTCAGCTCTTATTATTATGTTTGAACAGATACCAAAAGAAAAAAATATAAATCCAAGTAAAATTATTTGAGTATAATCTTTCGCGTAAGGGAGAACATCTTTCGAAGCACCAAAGAACATCAGTAATTCATCCATAAAAATATAAGTAGGAATCATTACTATAACACTTAGAATCAAATTTAACATGATTCCATTTCCTGCAGTAATTATTGCAGCATCCTTTTTTTTCGCACCAAGTGATCTTGATATTATTGATGCTGAACCAACACCAATCATAAAACCTATGGCCATCATAATTATCTGTATAGGAAGCACAATAGTTAAAGAAGCAATAGCAATAGGGCCTACTACATTTCCGACAAAAATGGCATCTACAAAATTATATAATGCACTAATTACCATTCCTATAACTGCAGGATATGAAAATTTTAGCAGCAAGATCCTTAAATTATCTTTTAATATGTGTTTTCCTTCTTCATCCATGCTCTTAAATAATAAAAAACTCATAAAAATATTAGCAAATGATAAACCTTTTTTGATATTAAATAAAGTTTCTCGGATAATTTATAATTTTTTCAACCACTCAGTACTGTACTTTTTAATTCAAAAGCCCAATAATATACTTGTTTAAATTTTAGAGTAAAAGATTTAAAAGGTGGTTTCTTTCTTGAAAATAAAAGTCTCAATATGCCAAATCAAAGTAACATATAATAAGGAACAAAATTTAATAAAAACAGCTAAAATGGTTAAAAAGGCTGCTGTAAAATCTGATATTGTAATACTGCCTGAAATGTTTAACTGTCCATATAGTAATCATTATTTTCCAAAATTTGCAGAGCCCTATCCTGGAAAAACTACAAAATTGCTGGCAAACCTTGCAAAAGAACTAAATATCTATATTGTTGGAGGATCTATTCCTGAGAAGGAAGGTAAAAAGATATACAATACTTCTTATTCTTTTAATGGAGATGGAGATTTAATAGGCAAACACAGAAAAATTCACCTGTTTGACGTTAATATTAAAGATGGAATTAATTTTAAGGAATCAGACATTTTATCATGCGGAAACAAAATAACCGCTTTTAAAACAGAGTTCTGTAAAATTGGAGTCGCTATCTGCTATGATATGAGATTCCCTGAACTTATAGGCAAAATGACAATGGAAGGTTCTAAAATTATAATAATACCAGCAGCATTTAACATGACTACTGGTCCTGCACACTGGCACTCTATAATTAGAGCTAGGGCTATCGATAATCAAATATATCTAATAGCTGCTTCCCCTGCAAGAAATACTAAAAATGAGTATGTTGCTTACGGGCATTCCTTAATAGTTGACCCCTGGGGAAAAATAATTGCGGAAGCAGACGAAAAAGAAAATATTATATCTGGAACAATTGATCTCGAAAGATTATATAAGATAAGAAAAGAACTTCCTTTATTAAAACACAGAAGAATAGAAATTTATAAAAAATAAAGCATTCCATTTGAAGTACTGTATCCAAAATAAAACATATTAAAGCTTTTAAACCTTTATAAACTTACTAAGCCTTACTTACACTTGTAAGCCACCATATGAAATTATAATTAAAGAAAATGCAGTAAAATATTAAAGTATAAACCTAGGGATTTATTTGTAGTCTCTTCTTAATTTTCGCAGCTTATAATTTAAATCGCCTTTAACCTTATTTCCAGTGTTATAACTTTTTCGCCCGCCATAGTCCCTTTTTTCTCGATTTCTAGCCTCATTAACCACAATAGTTCTGTCTTTAAAGCTACTCTGATTAAACTTTTCCAGAGCTTTTTTTGCTTCTTCTTCGGTTCCCATTTCTATAAAACCAAACCCTCGTGATTTTCCATCTTCTCTCATAACTACTTTTGCATAAGTTACAGTGCCCTCACTCGAAAACAATTCCTCCAATTCTTTATCAGTTGTAGAATATTCTAGATTACCAACATATAGTTTCTTGTTCACTTAAAAATACCTTTCTTTATTTTTTTTTATTTTTTATATGAATGAGAAGTAAGATTCCTTTAAATGCAAATTTAATAAAATCCTCACTACCCAGTTTTAAATCGTAATGCTAATTTAAGCAGTTTTTTATTATATAGCATATTCAACATTATGCAAATAAAATCCTTCTTCTGTTTTTAAGTATAAAATTGTAAAATAAAATATTAAAAATAAAAAAAACATTTATTTACTTCAATTATTTTATTATAATCTATAGTACTTTACTAAAAAAAGTAAAATTAAATTATGATAGCAATTTATACAATATTAGGCATTATTACATTCGTAGGCCTTGCTGCCATTGTCACAAGTTTTTTTATTCCCAAATATAAAACAGCTATAAGATATATTGGGGCAAACATCATGGGTTCTGCTCTTTTCTTAATTCTGATAGCATATATTTACTTTAATCTAGCAAACTCATTTTTTGGTACTTAATTTGATAACTGCAGCCTTATGGAATAATCAGATTATTTAGAAATTCTTGTTTTCTTTTATACCTCCTAAATTAAATATTTCCTGTATAAATTAAATTTAGTCTAATTCGCTTTTAAGGATACTATAAAACCTACTCCTTGCTTTTCGCTCTACCCAGGGATAATGCCCGCAATCCTTAATTAAAACAAATTTAAAATCTACTAAAATAGATGAAAGTGGGATTTTGATTCCTTCTGGAGGATGAGGATCGTAATCACCATGGATTGCAACTACCGGACATTTTATTTGCTTTCCAAGTTCCAAAAGCTTTCCACTGCGTCTTAGTATCTTAGCATCTTCCCATACACTTTGATAAATCCCGTACTGGTATTCTAGTACTTCATCGTCATGTGGTAGAGGATTATACAAGTCAGCCTTAGAGATCAGCCTTCCAAATTGGGCAAATAATTTATTTTTTTCTCTTACAATAGAGCCATTCAGTTCCTTCATCAGGGTATATGCCTTTGACCTCTCTTCTTCTGTCAGGCGACTCAACCTGGTTTTCATGATATTTGTAGCATATTTCTCTTCATAGGGGCCGCTTCCTATAAGTATAAGTTTTTTCACAAATGTTGGATAATTAGCAGTAAATATAAAACTGAGCCATGCTCCCCAGGAAAAACCAATTAATAAAATGGGCGGGTCTCCATTCTTTTCCAGAACAGTTTTTAACTCTTCTATCTGTCCCTTGAGCATTTTTGCTTTTTGAAGCGGCTCTAAAACACCCCACCTGGATTCAAGTTCACGTGCCACTGTAGCCATTTCTCCAGGTGCACCTGGACCGCCATGAATAACAGCTAAACTGAAAGGTGCTTTCCCGTATTTCCTTAAGTTTTTCATTTTTATAGATTATTGCATTTAGATAATTTTCCCTAATTTGATTTTATGCGGATTATTTTTTTTAAACAATCTTTTCCTTAAATATTATATGAAATCATATGAAACTTTAATTATATAACTAATTAATTCTTTTAATTCTTGTTTATTCTAAGTTCTAATTCAATATTTGCTCTTGCGAGATAGGTAGATTCAAACTTTAATAAAAATTTATAATAATTTATATATAATTACATTACTAAATATATTAAGAAGTGAAGACGTTACTCCATATTAGTAAAAGGTAGTAGCAGGATTTTAAGAAAAAGAAGAAGGAAATAATAAATATTCTCTATTTTATCTTCCCTGAGAATAAATTTTATGGAGGAATTAAAATTACCCATGCCTTACAAATCTATTAAACATTTTATCCCCCTAAATTAGCTTAAAATTTTGTTTCTTTAATAATTTTATTAGCAATGTTAGTATATTTCACATATTTAACATTTAAATTAAAGCTCTATTTCTTCTTTCTCCACCTTAATCTTCCTGTAATGGTAAAATTTTGCCTTTTTAAAAATTATTATAAGAATCCAGCATATAAATGAGTATATAAAGCCAAGAATTATAAAAGTAATCTGCAAAATTCCAAACAAAGTAACAGCAGGAAAAATTAGAAATAAATCTCTAATTCTTTTTGGAATTTCATTAATCTTATTGTTAATAAGTCTGGTAAAAATTTCTCCCATCTTATCTTCGCCATCTAATTCTACTCCCCAGTTTTTAGCTATATTTTGTTGGTATTTATTCATAAGATAAGGATTTGCATCAACTGCTATCTTTTTTACCTCTTCTATAAATAGGTTTCTAAATTCTTCATCTTCTCTTA
>JAUWCR010000029.1 GCA_030609215.1 Actinomycetes bacterium
TGTGGATTTGTAGACTCATTAAGAAGAATGCCAGATAAATTATAATCGTTTGATTCTATCTGCCCATTACCCCAATCTACTACCTCTAGCCATACTGCTTCAACCAATTCTGTAGGATTGTCCCCGGCTAAAAGCACACCACCAAACGTGACACCCGCGCTTCCAATTTCAGTTCCTGCAAGACTAGTTATATCAAAGCTAATATAACCTCTTACAGGTTCATTAGTGTCAGTGTCTCCAATATAAGGGGGGTTGCCTGGGAGGGCAACATCATTCCTTATTATTTCGCCTCCTTCATTTGATACAGGATGCAATTCTACTAACTCATAAACATCTACAATTTCAGAACCTACAGCAATTCCCTCATTCCCATCGTCAACTTCAACAGAAATTTCATATTCCCCTGAAGAACTTGGGGTATTCCATGTTATTGGATTAACATTAGGGTCATCAATAGTACCCTCAGATACAACCCATTTGTAAGAAAGGCTATCCCCATCAGGATCACTTGCAATTACTTCTATTGCATAAGGATGATTAACAGTAGGAAAATCCCCTAAGCTATATACAATAATTTCATCTATTTCTGGTTTTTCATTTGGCAAAGGGCACTGCCAGTCTAAAGAAACTAAAGCATTAGCTGTGTCTAACGAGTTTGTTGCAGTAGCTTCTAATACATAAGTATCAGAAGGATCACTTAAATTAACTTGTACTTTTTTATCACCTAGATTGCCGCCAGAATCATCTCTTGAAAATACTACATCTGGGGTAGGGCTCCCGGTGACAATAGCTTCTATCCTGTAATAGCATATATTATCACTCTGTGAATATAATGGTCCCTCATATATTTGAAGTTCAATGGTTGGCGCCTCTTCTGTTTCTGTGGAAGTTTCCAAGGTTTCTTCAGTTTCATAAGACTCTCCAATTTCATTGGTATCTTCTATTTCTTCTTCTGATGATTCTAAAATTTCTGATATTTGTTTATCTTCTTCAGAAACAGCACATTTATTACATATAGCTGAAGTTGAAAAGAAAATTATAGCAATTAAAACTGAAAGCAATATATACAATTTATTTTTTTTCATAATAACTCCAAAAAATTTGATAATAAAGATATATTTTAATATTTTTTAATATAGCTAACAGGCTTTAAATTAAAAAATAGGATAAATAAATTTAATTATTATTTTTAAAAATATATCTTTTCAATAATTATCTTTTTTTGAATTTCTTATGTACATATATTGCAAAATACTAGATAAATTTTGTAAAACTTTTTACAAGTTTATAAAAAAATCAATTTTTTGTAGTAACCAAATTGTTAATACATTAATAGGAAAAATGAATAAAAAAAATAGAGAAAATCTTTTTATAATGAGAATAGTGACCCTGAAAATATTAAAAAAACTTTGTATAAATTAGTTTTAGACTATATGAACTATATATTTATTCATGCTATAATAAAAATACGGTGACATATATTCTTTATTCAGGAATTTTTTCAGGACTTATCTTAAAAAATAATATACTGAATATACATATACGCGAGAAAAAGAATTGTTTATAAAATATGCAACTTATACTGAAATAATCCGGTTTGATAAAGGCGATTTGTGATGGAAAAAATAGGTTTCGATAACGAAAAATATCTTAAAGAACAAAATGTAGCAATTCTTGAGAGGGTGAAAAAGTTTGATAATAAGCTTTTCCTGGAGTTTGGGGGTAAGCTTTGTTTTGATTACCATGCTGCAAGGGTGCTTCCTGGATATGACCCGAATGTAAAAATCCGCCTTTTGCAATCCCTTAAAGATAAAATTGATATTGTCCTTTGTATTTATGCTGGCGATATTGAAAAAGGTAGGGTTCGGGGTGATTTTGGTATTACCTATGATGAGGCAACTTTTAAACTGATTGACGATCTTCGCAAATGGGGGCTGGATGTCCTGGCTGTTGTGATTACACGCTTTAATGGCCAGTCTTCTGCAGTAGTTTTTAAGAATAAACTTGAGCATCGGGATATCAAGGTATACCTGCACTATCCCATTGAAAACTATCCAGCAGATATTGATACTATATGTAGTGAGAAGGGCTTTGGTAAAAATGACTATATTGAGTCAAAGAATCAGATTGTAGTAGTGACTGGCCCAGGCCCTAACAGCGGCAAACTTTCTACCTGCCTTTCACAGATTTACCATGATCATAAAAAAGGGATTGACGCTGGCTATGCGAAATTTGAAACGTTTCCTATCTGGAATCTGCCGCTTAAACATCCAGTTAATATTGCTTATGAAGCAGCAACTGCTGATATTCAGGACTTTAACCTTGTTGACCCATTTCATCTTAACAGGTACAACAAAACTGCCATTAACTATAATCGCGATGTGGAAAGTTTCCCAATCCTAAAACTTATTTTTAGTAAGATTATTGCCAAGAAAGATACAAACCTAACAATGTATAATTCTCCAACTGATATGGGTGTAAACCGTGCAGGCTTCGGAATAGTAGATGATGAAATTGTTCAGGATGCAGCCAAACAAGAGCTTATACGCCGCTATTTCCGCTATAATACAGAATATGTTATGGGAATAGAAAAGAAAGAAACTGTTGACCGTGTAATACTTTTAATGGAAGAACTTTCAGTAAAGATCATGGATAGGAAAGTAGTGGAAATTGCGCGCAGGAGTGCTGAAGAGGCAAAGGAAAAAGGGAAAGGTAATGCCGGTATTTTTTGCGGTGCAGCAATAGAACTTGCTGATGGTTCTATTGTTACGGGGAAAAATTCAAATCTTATGCATGCATCTTCTAGCCTGGTGCTTAATGCCGTAAAAGTTCTGGCAAACATTCCTGATGAGATACTTTTACTTTCGCCGCATGTTATTAACCAGATTTCAAAATTAAAGAAAGGCATTTTTGAGGCGGAATCAGAAAGTTTAGATTTGGAAGAAACCTTAATTGCACTTTCAGTCAGTGCTACGACTAACCATACCGCAGAATTAGCAATGAATAAGCTTTGCCAGTTAAAGGGTTGTGAAATGCATATGACTCATATCCCAACTCCTGGAGATAAAGTTGGATTAAAGCGGCTAGGAGTAAATCTTACAACCGATGGTAAATTTTCTTCAAGCAATTTATTTATAAACTAATAGACTTAGATAGTTTAATTATCAGTTCACTCCACGTATAATGAATTAATTATAGCAAGTATATGTTTAGATAAAGTATTATAATTACAACTTACAGGGATTCAAATTAAGTACTTACAGATAAAATGGATTATACAAGTAATCGAAAAGTAAAGTGGATGCGATGGGCTGCTCGTATAATTGGTATTATTGTGGCAGGATTTTGGGTATTGAGCTTAATTGCTAGCTCAATTGCTGAATTTGGGACACCTATAATACTTAAAGGTATTATTCTTGGAGTACTAGTTGCAATAAATACAGCAGGAGTGATTATTGCCTGGAGAAGAGAAAATTTCTAATCAGACATTTCTGTATGCAAAATGGAGAATAAGTCCTTTTGTAAGTATTATTAGAAACATAGCACTAAATAGGATAATAAGGAGCAGCGGCTCGTTATATAGGAAAGGTTCATTAAGTGATATAGGATTATAAAATATATAAGTGAATACTGGCAGTAAAAAAGTTCCAAGTGCGCCGCCTACTACGTTAGGGTTGACTTTATGTTTCTTGCCAAGAGTATATTTATAGGTATATCCAACTGCAAGTGCAATTGCAAAAACAATTGCAGTCTCTTTAGGAATTAATACAAAGCCTATACCTATGGTTGTAGCTATACCTCCACCTCCTATAAATTTAAAGAATACCGGCCAGTTGTGACCTACCAGTACTGCAAGAGTTGCAAAAACAATAGTAAGCATATCTAGTCCGATAAGTTTACCTACGAGAGGGACGGCTACTCCCTTACCGACATCAAAAAAGAATGTTGGCACTGACGCTTTTAAACCGTATAAGCGGCCTGCTCCTGCTGTTCCCGGCCTATCTATTTTCCCAAAACCTTCCTTTTTTAAAATTTTAGCTATAATGTAACCAAAAACTACAGACCCCAGCAGATAGCTTGCAATTATATAAGCAATTTTAAATATAATATTATCTACCATTTACATTCCTTTATTTAAATTGTTAAGTTGGATTATTATTTCCTGGTAAACCTATTAAGGATTGATTATAACAGAATACTTTAAGGCTTTTTAGCTTTATTTTTGATAAATAGCATTGCTCCAGTATTAAACTGCTGTTAGTGATTAATTTAAACTTTATTATTTATTATTGAAACATGTACTTGCAATAATGCGTCTCAACTATTAAGTATAAATAATTATAATAGATGTATTAGATATTTTTAATAAATAATTGAAAGGCAAATAGTAATGGAGATATTCTGGGATACAGTTAAGGATTTTCTTTTTTTATCTCTGTTTTTAATTATTGCAATAATACTAAAGAGCAAGATCAAGTTTTTCCAAAGATTCTTAATTCCCACTGCGATTATTGGTGGATTTATAGGATTAATATTGGGTTCTGAAGTCTTAAAACTTATAAAATTGAGCCCGGATAATTTAGGGAAACTTGTTTATCACTTAATGGCTATTGGTTTTATAGCACTGGCTTTAAAAGATAGAAAAGGGAGTCGCAATAGAGATAATGTAAATACTGGTTTTGCCATAGTTTCAACCTACTTGGCTCAGGGTATAATAGGTTTTATTGTCTCGCTTGTTCTTGCTTATACAATTTTTCCTAATCTTTTCCCTCCATTTGGACTATTGCTTCCATTAGGATTTGCCCAGGGTCCTGGTCAGGCATATTCGATAGGCAGCAGTTGGGAAGAGATTGGTTTAATTAATGGTGGAAATATTGGATTGTCTATTGCAACAATAGGATTCTTATGGGCAATAATTTTTGGTATTCCATTGCTAAATTATTTAGTTAGAAAAAAGAAAAGACTTGGGTTGGACATAGATGATCAGGCAGGTAAAAAAACAATTAATAATATAGATGAAAAGCATACAGGAACAGTTCCAAAGAAAATGTTTATTGATAATTTGACTATCCAATTAGTACTTATAGGAGTTGTATACTTATTAACCTATTTTACTCTGAAAGGAGTTTCAATCTTACTGGAACCATTAGGTACTTACGGGAATACTGTTGCAAACATGCTTTGGGGATTTCATTTTATAGTGGCAACTATGATTGCAATACTTGTTCGTATAATATTAAATATTTTGAAGAGAAAGAATTGGCTGCATATAAACTATCCTGATAATTACATTTTACAAAGGGTCTCTGCTTCATCGTTTGATTATATGATAGTAGCTGCTATATCTGCTATATCTATTATTACATTTAGGGAGAATTGGATACCTATTACAATAATAACAACATTAGGTGGATTGTTTACTATTATATATGCTATTTATATTAGCAAGAGAGTATATAAGAGTTATGTTTTAGAGCATATTGTTGCTCTTTATGGAATGTGGACAGGTACTATTACAACAGGTGTTGCGTTGCTTCGAGAGATTGATCCTGATTCTAAATCTAATGTGGCAGAAAATATAGTTATTGGAAGTGCTGTTGCTCTGCCATTAGGTGTTCCATTAATGTTTATTTTAGGATTAGCAGTTACTGGGCATAGTGCTAACAAACCAATACTGTATCTGTATTCTTTATTAATATTTATAGCCTACCTGGCTGTATTACTTTTCATCCTTCTCAGGAGAAGGAAGAAATTAAGTAAGCAGTGATTAAATAAGCCACGACAATTGAGTAATTAAATTTAAGTGGAATAAAACTTCATTTTTTCTACATTTTTATACTATAAAATATCCATAAAATATAAAAATAATGATTATAACCACCATACCTCAATATACCTCAAACAGAGGAGAGTATTTATAAAAGAATTAGTCTTTTAAATATTCTTCTCTGTTCCTCTTTTTATTATTTTTAATTACAAATTTGTAAAAATAATTATATAATTAATATAATTGTTTATTATGATGTACGTACTTTAAATATAATTTGTATAACAAATAATAAATAAATTCTACTCAGGAGGATCTAATGGATAAAAATGAAAAGCAGGGCAATGACATAGGAAAAGATAAGGATAAAAAACAGGTAAAAGATATAAAGGAGGATAATAAAAAAAAGAAAAAAAATAAAAGAATGTATATTACTATTGGTGTTGCGGTTGGTGTTGTAATAATACTGGTTATTGTGTTGCTTCTTTTATTTACATTTTGCAAGAAAGGATCTGGGGAAAAAGAAGTTGTAGAAGAAATAGAAGAAACTGCAGAAAAGCCTGAAGAGGAAATAGAGGTAATTGAGAAAGAAGAGCCCAAAGAAGAACCTTGTGATGAACCGGAAGAAGAGCCAGAAGAAGAGCCAGATGAAGATGAGGATATCCCAATTGATGAGGAGGAATGGGAAGCTCCTACAATAGAACTTGAGATTTTAGGAGATCCAACTTATATGCCAGATGATGATATATGCTACTATAGAGTAAAGGCTACTGTTACTGGAGATCCTTTCCCTGATATTACATGGAGTAAGGATGATAGCGATAGTGCATGGGGAGATGATATAGCGCAGGTTAATTTATATGACAGTAGTGAGACTTATACACTTATTGGTACTGCTACTAATCTGGAAGATTCTGATACAGATTCAATTCTTATTACATGGGGTTGTAATAGACCTCCTGTGATAAGTGAAATAGTTTTAATGGGAGACCATTATGTTGGAGTAGAATATACAGTTTCGGCAGTGGCTACCGATCCTGACGGAGACATCCTTTCTTATAGCTGGAGTGTTACTGGTGGTTCTATAGCGAATAGCCTTGTTAACCCTATGGTGTGGACTACTCCTAATACTGCAGGGGATTATGATATAACTATAGTAGTAGATGATGGAAGAGGTGGAACAGATTCAATGACTGAATCTGTAAAGGTGATAGAAATGAATCAGCCGCCTATTGTAAGCGAGATATTTATAGAAGAAGAGCTGGGATTTCCAGCTTATTCATATTATTGTGACTATACTTACTATGTTCATGTAGATGCTGAAGACCCTGATGGTGATGTGCTGAGCTATAGTTGGGATGTTACTGGTACTACTGCAAGCGGTGGTACTTTTAGTAATACAACAATAAATCCTACTAGATGGACAGCTCCGGGTAAAGAGGATTATTGCACTATAAGCGTAACTGTAAGTGATGGCTATCCAGAGAATGAAGTGCAGAGATTTAAGACAGTACATGTTAGTTACTATATATACTGATTCGTCAGATAATAAAGAAGTGTAAAAAATATTATATACAGGATTATCAAAATAAAATTGGGTAGTTATAAGTATTGTTATAACTTAATTTTAGTTTGTTAAATTTTACAATCTCTCAATAATCTTGCACATGTCTCAGGCATTATCGTGTTTATATAAACTCCTGAACCTATTTCAAATCCAGCTCTAGTGGTGAGTCTTGGTAAAATTTCAAGATGCCAGTGGTAATGCCTTTCTCCTGATTTATCAGGCGGTGTACTATCGATTACATAATTATAATCAGGATCATTTAATAGATAATATAATTTGGAAAGGACAATCTTTAAAGAATGAGCAAAACTTCTTGTTTCATTCTCGGGCAGTTCAAGGAAACATGACATATGTTTTTTTGGTATTATGATTATATTATACGGTACGATGGATGCAAATGGTGCAAATGCAATGAAATTATCATTCTCATAGATTAGTCTCTCTCTATTTTTAAGTTCATATTTAATCATATCGCAGTATACACAAGTACCAAAGTCATCAAAATACCTCTGCGCTTCATATAATTTAGTTCTAACATAGCTTGGAACGAAAGGAGTAGCAACAAGCTGGGAGTGTGGGTGCTCCAGTGAAGAACCAGCTATTTTACCATTATTTCTAAAAATTATTATAAGTTGATAATCCTCACTCTTGCTTAGATTTATAAATCTTTGCCTGTAGGCTTGAATTACTCTGTCAACCTGTTCAATTTTCATGATTGGTAAACTGTCATTATGCTTTGGAGATTCAATTATAACTTCATGGCTTCCAATTCCATCCATATAAAGATATGGTTCTTTAATATGTCTTTCAGTAGTTGCCTTGATTAACTCCTTAGCCTGCAATGCAGGGAATTTATTGGGAATAACTCGGACTTTCCAATCATTTCCTTGCCTGATGCTGTAAATTTCTTTAGGAGTCATATGCTCATTTCCTCTGCAAAATGGACAATTCTTCAGGTATTCTTTTTTTACCTGTTTTTTTTCTTCCTTTTTATAATCAAATGGTCTTTTTGCTCTTTCTGTAGAAAATATAGTCCAATCCTTTGAGGCTAGATCCTGTCTTATAATGGACATTTAATTTCCTCCTGAATTACTTTTAAATAATATTAATAATGTTTTTATGTTAGTAGTATTTTTGCAATATGACAAATAAATTTGCTTTTCGAGAACTGACTCTAACTTAATCCTTTTTCCAGGGTTTAATTCCTGATACGTGTTATTCTTTTAATAATAAATTCAAGCAATTAGGGCAAAAATTATAACTCTTCTTGTCTGTGTCAATTAATGTATCTGAAAAGTACATAACACATTTATAGCTATGGCAATGATTAAGTCCAAGGGTATGGCCTATTTCATGTACTGCTTCTTTCAATATTCTATCTTTGAATACTTTTCTTTCCCTATCTGTTAGTTTTTCAATTAAATCTTGGCCTTTATAGTTGATACTGAAGAATGTGTAAAAGAGAGGATTCAGTCTTAGTATGGATATGAGGCATATTTTTGGAAAGTCGGTTGCTATACCAAATACAAAATTTAGTGAAGGAACAAAAATATCCGTGTTAAGAATTGCCAGGTTTATGTCTTGAATGTATTTTAAGGATAATTTTTCAGTTATATAATTTGAAATTATGGCTGCGTTATATTGCTTCCTGCTTTTAACAAATGAATTTTCTGGAATATCTATCTTACCTAAAATATAAATTTTTGTTTTAAAAATTCTTTTAAGGCTGTATTGAATAAAGTCAAGCACGCTATTGTCTATGTTATCTACAGGAATGATGTTAATTCTATTTTTTATTTTGATATTCAATTTTTAAACCTGTGTAAATATTTATAATTCTATGCAATTAAAACTAGGGCAAATGAATTTTTTCAAGTCCCTAAACTCTTGTTATATATTTTATTAATCTGCTATAGATTATAATATATTATTATGCATCGTAATCAAATAGACCATATATTACAGTGGATTAATATGTACTTTTAGTTTGACAGTATCTTAATAGTAGAACGTTCGGCTATTAACCGAAATGTTGTAAGTTCGAGTCCTGCCCGGGGAGCCAACATACCCCAATGTTGATAACAAAAATTAATTTAAAAAATATTATGGAAGAACCTACTATAGAATTAGCTCATAGAATAA
>JAUWCR010000168.1 GCA_030609215.1 Actinomycetes bacterium
ATTTCCACCGTCACCTGCTTTTATATTTATTTTTGCTTCATCTATAAACATCTAATAAAACTTTCCTTTAAGCTCAAGTAAATATATCTAATTTCATTGTATTTTACACCTTCAAACGCTTTTTATTCTTAAATATATATTATCACATTAAACTGACTTTATTAATATCACTGAACTCCTGACAAAAACTATAACTTAATAATAGAATAGAATTCACTAAGACTTTTAATAAAACTAAAATTATTTTTATTCTGCAGAATTTCCAGATCCTCTGTAATAAGTAAAGCTTTCTCGCTAAGAGCCACTGCCATATAACAAGCATCATAAAATGTCAGTTTAGATTTTTCTGAAATATCAATTGTATTATCAATAATTTCTTTATCTGGATAAATTATATCTAAATCCATAAGATACAAGGTCTCTAAGGCTAAGTGTATAATATTGTTAGTAAAGTCTTTTTTCTTAAGTAATGCATTCATAACTTCAAATAAAAATAAATCAGGTATAGTAATCTCTATTTTATTTTTAAGTTTTTGGTCCCGAACTTGTAGTGCTAAATCTACGTTATCCTCATTTTTAGAACTAAACCATTTTACACCTACAGAAGCATCTGTAACAATTCTCATTTTATGTAATCCTTTATCTAGAATCTCTATATTCCCTTATTATTTCTACGGCACTCTTTCCAGAAGGAAAAGATTTGCTCTTTTGGCGAATTTTGTCCTGCATCTTTATTGCCCACTCTATATTCTTTCTCCTCTGCTCTTTTTCCTTCAGTTCCCTTATGCTAGCAATATATTGTTTTGTTGACTCCCTAATCAACTGGCTCCTGTTCATTTTTTCCTCAGCGCAGAATTCATTAATCTTTTCTATATCTTTCTCAGGCATAGTAATATTTATTCTTTTTGAACTCATTTTATACTCACCACAAGTAAGTATAGATGATGTGTACTTGATGTCAACACTTTATACAATTTGATTTATTACTTAGCAAGAGTATTTAATTATCTAAATCACCAATTTTTACAGGTCTTACCGGGATTCTATGTTTCATAGGTATAAGTTTACTTACAGGTATTCCAGTTTCTTCATGTATTATTTTTGCAATATTTAAATAGCATATCTTTGATTGGCAGAGTCCCATTCCTGCTCTCGTTACTCTTTTTACAGCATCAACAGAAGTTGCTCCCTCTTTTACAGCTTTCCTCACTTCCTCGTCAGTTATTTCTTCACATCTGCATACAATTATAGATGTTCTTTTATCTGCCATTAATTAACCTCGTAGTTACAGCTTAAAATTCAAAATGTCTTGCAGTATTATAAAACTTCTTAGGTATCTCCATACCTATTACAAAAGTTTTATTGGAACCAGCTAGTTTTATAACCTTTCTTATAGAACCCTTGCAAATTTTTTCGCCTCTCCTATTTAGTACATCTACGTAAGTATTTTTCTCTGGAAGCGGACTGAACTCATAAGGAATATATATAAGCGAAGTTTTATCTGTATAATCCCTGTACACTACAAAAATACAAAGCCCCGGGCAAATTGTTATACATTTTAAGCAGCCCCTGCACTTCTCTGCATCCAGAACTGGTAAATTTGTAATTGGCTTTCCAACTTTTATTGCACCATACTTACAAATTTCCTCACAGGGGTTACAGGGTATGTCCTGGTCACACTCAATTACAGCAATTGGGCCTTTTGAAAAATCATCTTCTTCTGGGTACCCCGGTATTTTTTTAAACTCACCCAGTGTAATTATCCCTGCATTAGATTTATTGGATACTTTACTCTTCATTTTACCCTTTATTTATCATTTGCTAATGCTAGTTAATTTTTTCTTACCTTCTGCTCTTTTTTTGCCAAAAGATCCCAACCTTAAGTATTTTAGCCTATCATTTATTTTACCCTTTAATTTTTCAGCCTGCCTGTCACTTAGATATTCAAGCTTTTGAGCAACTGCAACTCCTACAAGCCTTCCCTCTTCCATTGCCGTGCTCGCTTCCTCAACACCTGCTGCATCTCCAGCTATATATATATTTTTCATCGATGTTTCCAGATCATCATTATGGACAGGTACAAAACCCCCGAGCTCGTTAATATACTTAAATTCTAAATTAAGCAGCCAGCAAAGCTCATCAAAAGGCTTGAGCCCTGCCGCAATACAAACTAGATCGCATTTTATTTCATCTTCTGTCCCGGATATTTCTCTAAGGTTTTTATCAACTCCTACAATAACCGCACTTGATACTTGGGGGCTGCCTTTTGCTTCCTTTATTGTACAAGAAGTAAGTATGGGAATGCCTATTCTTCTAATTTTTGAAGCATGTACCTTATATCCTCCAATACTTGGCATGGCCTCAATAATACCTACAACATCAGCACCTGCCTGTTTTAGCTGATAAGCAACTATAAGACCAACATTTCCAGACCCTACCATTAAAACTTTCCTGCCCGGAAGTACTCTATGGACATTCATCATTGTTTGTGCCGCACCAGCTCCCATTACTCCTGGTTTGGTCCAGCCTTTAAAAACTACAGGTTTTTCCAGTGCTCCTGTTGAAATTAAAATATTTCCAGCAGTTATAGATTTTGCTGAACTACCTTCTGTAACATATTTCACTTCCATGTCAGCAGAAATACCATAGACTATTGTATCCAGCAGGACATCTACATTTAGCTTATTAATCTCTTCTATCAAATCATAACCAATTTGAAAACCCCTAACTCCTGCTCTATGCTCTCTTGACCCAAAAAATTTATGAGTCTGTGTAAATAATTGGCCTCCTGGAAGATTATTTTCGTCAATTAAAGTTACCTTAACACCATATCTTGCTGACTCATTTGCTGCACTGATTCCAGCAGGACCAGCCCCAATTATTACAAAATCACTCACTCCAATCTCCCATACCCCTAATAGATTCTACCTTCATTCCATTCTTTACCAATGTAACACAAGTCCTTATATTCGGTTTCCCGTCTACTTTCATAATACAATCAGTACATCTGCCCCTATTACAAAAAATACCCCTCGGCTCATTATGCCTTGGGGTAGTTCTGTGAACTCTAATACCTGCAGCACACATTGCTGCAGCTATCGGTTCTCCTTCATATGCTTCAACCTTCCTGCCATCAACTGTTATGTATACTTTTTTCCTATTTTTTAAATCTTCAAGTATCGGATGATTCTTTATTCTCATTATAAAATCTTTATTTTAGATTTTGTCCAGCAGCCTCTCACCTACTGCTCCGCCTGGGTGTATGATCCCAAACTGTTCTTCTTTGTAGCCTTCCTGAGTCATAATTAATACAATAATAGCATCAAAAACAGCAAGAATTGCCATGGTGCTGGATGTTGCAAACATATTAAAAGGGTCTGCTTCTCTATCTATTTTTATTTTTAATAATATATCACTAGCTTTTGCAAGTTCAGATTTTTCATTTTCA
>JAUWCR010000023.1 GCA_030609215.1 Actinomycetes bacterium
TTTATTTCACCTTAAAAAACCACCTTCTTTGAAGGTGGTAATGGTTAAATGGTTTTACCGTAAAGAGAATATGTACTAGCTGAATATTTTTTAAATTAAGAATATTATATAAACAACATCGATTTGAAAGAATAGTTCAAAAGATATATAAGCCATCAAGAAAAAAAGATAATAGAGAAAACTGGCTAATAAGAATTTAAGCCTCTTTTAGAGGCTTCTTTAAAGCCACCTGCTTAGCGGGTGGATTCTTTACTAGATTAGGTATCGAATAAAAAATATAAAGTTTAAATAGAACGAATTAAGAAATATTTAAAAAAGAGATTACTCATATGACTACTGATTTAGATAAAGTTGTTAAATATGTTAAAAATACAGTTTTTAGTGAATTAACTAATGATATAGTAGATAAAACGAAATTATGCATATTAGATATTATATGTTCTGCTGCGATGGGTCAGTTTAGCAAATCAAATGAGATAGTAAAGAATACAATTTTGGATGAATTTAGCTTAAATAATAAATTATTACTCGACAAAAATATGGCAACTATATGGTTTAGTGATTTTAAAACATATACTCCCTTGGCTGTTTTTATAAATAGTACTGCTTCAACTGCATTAGATATTGATGATGGTTTTGATCCAGACATGGGTCATGCAGGTGGTATGGTTATTCCAGCTGTTTTGACTGCCTGTGAAGCAAATAATTTTTCCACAAAAAAAGCAATAGCTGCAATTGTTGTTGGTTATGACGTTGCACTAGCAGCAAGTGATTTTCTTCTGAGATATGGGGAGAAAAGATTTCCATTTAATTGTGGTTCAGGAACACATGGAGCAATTGGTGTTACAACTGCACTTGCGAATCTTTTTGACCTAGATACTAACTTAATAAGTGAATCTTTAAGAATTTCTCAAGCGTTTATGCCTTTTAATAATAGCTATGGTGGACCTGATAGAACTGGCCATGGTTCAGTAGAAAGAGGGGCTATGACAAAAGAGTCAATGAACTTTGGAGCTTTATCTGGGTATCTGTCATTTATCTTGGCTAAAGAAGGTTATACCGGTGTTACATCATTTATGGAATATGATAATATTGGGACTAAATTTATATCAATAATTAATACTCATGTTGGTATAAAAAATGCATACATAAAATTTTACGCGTCTTGTAGATGGTCCCATTTTCCTATTGAGGCAATATTAAAAATAAGAAAAAAATATAAATTTAAATTAGATGAAATAAATAAAATAGTTATTTATTCATTTTGGTCTGCTACAAGATTAAATAATATGAATCCTATAAGCATAGAGAGTATTCAGTATAGTATTCCGTATTGTATAGCTTTAATCCTTAAATATGGTGAATTAAATTGGCCAGAAATAAAGTTAACATTTATAAATAATCCTGAAATAAAAAGTATCGCAGAAAAAATATATATTGAAGCAGATGATAGATTTAATTTAAAAAATCAACCTGGAAGAGGATGCGAAGTAAAAGTTATATTAAATAATGGCAATATATTAGGAGAAATAGTAACTAGTATAAAAGGTGATATTAATTATCAATTATCTTATAAGGACATAAAATTAAAATTCATTAATAACTGCAAATCTTTTATTAAAAAAGAAAAAATAATGAATATTGCAGAGCTAGTAAAAAATTTTGAGAATATAAAAATTAGTGATTTAACAAAATTATTAAGACTTAACATTTAATGTAAGGAGGGGAGGAAGTTTGAATAATCTAAAATTTGAAAAAGTGTATGACGTCACAATTGTTGGAGGTGGTTTAGCAGGTATATGTGCTGCTATTAGTTCAGCACGATTAAATTGTAAAGTAGCACTTATTCAAAATAGACCTGTCTTAGGAGGTAATTCAAGTAGTGAAATTAGGGTACCAATAAGTGGCGCTGCCAGTTTTAATCCTTGGGCTAGGGAGACAGGTATAATTGAGGAGCTTATAAGTGAGGATCGTATTAGAAATCATAGGCGTTTTTCGGATGGAACTATTACCTCTATATGGGATATGGTATTATACAATGCGGTAAAAAATGAGAAGAATATCGAACTTTTTTTAGACACGCATATGACAGATACAATTATGGAAAAAGATAATAAAGTAATAAAAGCTATTAGGTGCTTTCAAGTAGGAAGTGAAAAAGAACTTTTAGTATATTCAAAAATATTTATAGATTGTACAGGGGATGGTACTGTTGCGTATAAGGCAGGTGCGGAATATAGATTTGGCAGAGAATCAAGGGATGAGTTTGATGAAAAATTAGCTCCTGAAAAAGCAGATAATTATACTCAAGGAAGCAGCATTTTGTTCCATTCTATAAAAACTGAAACTAAAGTACCATATATACCACCAAATTGGGCTGAGAAATATACAAATGAGGAAAAGTTAAAATTTAGGAATCATAAAAATATTCAATCAGGATATTGGTGGATTGAGATTGGTTCACCTCCATTTAATACTATAAAAGATAATAGTATTATTAAAGATGAATTGCTAAAACATTTGGTCGGGGTTTGGGATCATGTTAAAAACTATGGAAATCATGGTGCAGAGGATTATAATATTGATTGGATTGGAATGGTTCCAGGGAAAAGAGAATCTAGAAGAATAGTAGGTGATTATATACTTAATGAAAAAGATGTAAAAAATTCAAAACTTTTTGATGATCGAATTGCATATGGTGGCTATTTTATTGATATACATACACTGGGTGGAATTCTGGCCATTAACGAACCACCAGAGCCAACATTTTCAGGAGATAATATCGAAATTGAAAAAAAGCAAATATATGTATATCCAATTCCTTTTAGGTGTCTTTACTCAAAAAATGTAAAAAACCTTTTAATGGCTGGAAGAAATATAAGTGTAACTCACGTTGCTCTTGGTACAGTACGTGTTATGGCAACTTGTGCAATATTAGGTCAAGCTGTAGGTGTTAGTGCTTATTTATGTAGAAAATATAATAATTATCCAAAAGAAATATATAGAAAATACATTAAAGAATTACAACAATTATTAATAAAAGAAGATCATTATATACCTTATATAAAAAATGAAGACATAAATGATTTTGCGATAGAGGCAAAAATTATAGCAAGCAGCGAGAGTAAACTAAATTTTAATATAGGACAAATAGGCACTATTTATGAAGTCAGGGAAAGATATATTAATGTTTCTAACTTAAATATTGAAAGATTGCAAGTATTTCCAATATCATCAAATTATTTAGATTTTATTGAAGTTCTATTAGAATCTAAAGAAAAAACAGCATCAAAAGTTAAATTTAAATTTGGGAAAATTAGTTCTATTTGGGATTTTAATAATCTAATTGAATTAAAAAATGGAGAATTAATAGTTAATCCTAATAAAAAGATGTTTATAAAGTTAGATATAAAACAGCAATTAGAGCCAGATAGTTTTTACTGGTTGTCTATTTACTCAAAAGGAGAAATATATTGGCTATATAATTATAATTCACCTACAGGAGTTGTTTCTGGTTCGAGGGTTATTAATAAATGGTTATTGCATTATGGTTCTTATTCTATGAAATTAAATCCAGAGCAATACCCATATAAACCATTAAACATATTAAATGGTACCGCAAGACCGGAAAAATGGACAAATATATGGATTTCTGACCCAGATAAGGGATTCCCTCAATATATAGAAATAGAATTTAAAGAAAACATAATCTTTAGTACAATATTTATAACTTTTGATACAAATCTTAGTAGAACATATGTAAATATGGAAAAATTTTTCATAGCGCCTGAATGTGTCAAAGATTATACAATTTTTTATTTAGAAAATTCTAGCTGGAAAAGAATTGTGGAAGTTAAAGATAATTATAAAAGAAGAAGAATCCATAAATTTAGTCCTGTTAAATCTAAAAAAATAAGATTAGAAATTTATAGCACAAATGGCGCCCAATCAGCAAGGGTATACGAAATTAGAGTATATAAATAAGAAAAGGATATAAAAATGTTTATAGAGGAAAGAAGGAAAAAAATATTAGAAATGCTAGATAATAAAGAAAAAATTTCTAATGAAGAAATAATGAGTTTATTAAATGTATCAAAATCTACTGTTAGGAGAGATTTAATCGATTTAGAATCAAAAAAATTGGGGGTATTCAGTTGACTCCAGTAACCCCAATATGTAGTATATTGGGGTATGGAAGATTATCCCCGAACACTCAGTGAGTTTGATGACTTGTTTGGAACAGAAGACGCATGTTGGAAGTATCTTGTGCGAGTGCGCTGGCCAAACGGTTTTGTATGTCCGAGGTGTCTGGGCACAAAGGCTTGGCACAGAAACCGAGGTTTGATGGTATGTGCTTCTTGCAGTTATGAAGTATCCGTAACAGCGGGAACTGTTTTTGAGAGCACTCATAAGCCACTGACGATGTGGTTTCGGGCGATGTGGTGGGTCACCAGTCAAAAGACCGGAGCCAGTGCATTGAGTTTGCAACGTATTCTTGGTTTGGGTAGCTACTACACGGCATGGACCTGGTTGCATAAACTACGGCGAGCAATGATACGTCCTGGCCGAGATCGAATTTTAGGCACAGTAGAAGTTGATGAGTCTTATGTTGGTGGTAAAAAGTCTGGAAAGCGTGGCCGTAGCGTGGCTGGAAAGGCTTTAATCGTAATTGTTGCAGAGGTAGACGGAACCCGGATCGGATGGATTCGGCTTCGGCGAGTTCGAGATGCATCTGCTGAAAGCCTGGAGGATGCCATTAAGCAAACTGTAGAGCCAGGGAGTGTGGTTTGGACCGACGGATGGAATGGCTACAATGGCCTGGACCGCCTCGGCTATATTCATGAAGTGGTGCGTGAAGAAGCTGCTGTAGGTAACAGTTTGCTACCCTCTTGCCATAGGGTAGCGTCCCTTCTTAAGCGATGGATGATGGGCACACATCAGGGAGCTATTAGTCATGAACATTTGGATTACTACCTTGGCGAGTACACGTTTCGGTTTAATCGCCGAACCAGCCGTCACCGCGGTAAGCTCTTCTACCGATTGGTTCAACAAGGGGTTGCTATTGAAGCAACCCTTACAAAACTATGGTTAAACACATCAGGGGGCGTAGACCTAAACACCACAACATATAGCACTAACTGGAGTCAACTGAATACCCCCAATCAAAAAATTTAATTATTAAAACCAGAGCTGGATGTCTTAAGAAGCAATTTTTTAAATATGAGTCTTCTTTGGATAAAAAAAGATTTTGAATTTAAAAATTAAAAAAATAATTGCAAAAATATCTAGAAGTATTATTAGTGACTATGATGTAATTTTTATAAGTGGTGGAACGACTACCCAAGAACTTGCTAAATTATTAACTGGCGAACTAGAAATTACTGTTTTTACAAATGCAATAAATATTTTATTAGAGATTTACAAAAATAATAATTTAAATATAAAATTTGTTGGAGGAGACTTTCGAAGAAAAACTCTTTCAACTATTGGAATTGAATCTATTGAATTTATTAAAAAATACGATTTTGATAAATGTTTTTAGTTGTAAATGGTATTAGTATAGTAGAAGGTTTGACAACTCCTGATGAGCTTGAGGCATATGTTGATAATGAAGTTGTTAAAAAATCTAAAGATAAAATAATTTTAGCAGATAATTCAAAATTCGGAGCAGCTGCTTTTTTAAAAATATGTAGTTTAGAAGTAATTGTTACAATAATAACTGATAAGGCTCCAAGTATTGAATATGATGATTTTTTTAAAAATAAAAATATAAGAGTATTATATAATGAATAAGATAATTATTCTGGATCTGCAGGGATATAAACATAAATCTTTCCCTTCCTTTATCCTAGAAAATGAGAGACTTAGTTCAATTTAGGTATTGAAATTATAATATTAAAAGAAGTAACAGCTAGTGTGATTAGGAAATAAAATCAGGCTGATTCAATATCTGTTTAATAATTAAATGATTAAATACAGAAGGAGTCATATGTTTTATAAACCTGATTGGGACAAAGCAAAAGAAAGGATTGAAGCTTTTTGGGCTAATGAGATCATTGATAGATGTTGTATTGCAGTTCTCTCACCTCGGAAGGATTCTAAAATGCCTCCATTTCCGGAACTCGAAGAGGGTCCTTGGTTATGGGGTTTGGAAAAATATTCCGAAGATGATGTTAAATCAATTGAAAAGTGGTGGATGGATCCTGATGAGAATTATAAGCGTATGATCTTGTGGTTTGAAAACACATATTTTGGTGGTGAGGCAGCACCATCAACTTATATTGATTGGGGAGCCTCTGCATTGGCTGCATTTTATGGTAGTAAGCCAATTTTTAAAAAAACAAGTGTTTGGTATCCCAAAGTAATCAATAACTGGGACTCATGGAGCTGGCATTTTGAACCTATAGAAAATAAGTATTGGCAATCTATATTATCCATAACACGATATGCAATAGAACAAAACAGGGGAGATTATTTTATAGGAATACCAGAACTGGGTACAGCAGGAGATGTATTATCTCTTATGAGAGGCATGGAGAATTTATTGGTTGACCTAATTGAGCTTCCAGAAAAAGTAAAAGAGGCTATTAATATATTAACAAGGACATGGATAGACCTTCATGAAGAAATATATAAAATGATTATTAATATAAATGATGGTGGATGTATACTTGCGTGGATGAATTTATGGGCAAAAGGAAAACATGATCAGCTAGCATGTGATCTATCATCAGTATTGCCGCCTAAGATGTTTAAAGAATTTTTTATCCCAGAAATTGAGAAAGAAGGAAATTGGTGTGATTATAGTACTTATCATTTAGATGGCCCAGATGCCATGAGGAATCATTTAGATACCCTTTTGGAAATTGATCAGATTGATAATATTGAATATACTCCGGGATTTGGTTTACCACCTACATCTTCTCCAGAGTATATTCCAATATATAAGAAAATACAGAAAAAGGGCAAAAAATTATTTTTATTGGCCAAACCTAATGAGATTAAGACTATTTTATCAGAATTATCTCCAAAAGGTTTATTTATTCATAGTTATGCTGATTCTGAAGAAGAAGCTGATGAGATTATAAAAGATGTAGGAAGATTATCAAGGAAATAAATTAGACTTTTAATTATTAAGCATAAGAAGAGAGTACTAAATTAAATAAATGGTTAAATGGTTTTAGATGATAATCTGTTGAAATCTTTCAAAATTATTCCTCTCTTCTTCAGGTTATTGTTTATACAACGCTCTTAAAAGGGAATTAATTCTGGTTAACCTTAAAACTCATTTCCACAATTGAGAAAAGGAGGCATAATATGATATATAAACAGAAGGTAGTAAATGTGGTAAAAAGAAAAAACAGGAATATTTGCCTACTCATATTTATTATACACCTGAAATGGGAATAAAAATAAGAAGACTGCTGGCGATTGATGAAGGAAATATAGAACAGAAGTTGGATAATCATATCAAGTATTTACCTTTGAACGATAAAACAAAGATAGATAAAGAAAAAGGTATCCAGTATGATATTTGGGGAGTTGGCTGGGGCCAGGTGCTCACCGAAGTATTTCATATACGATATCATCCATTAATAAATTCTGATGATATTAAGAAGTATAAGTTTCCCGAGGTCGAAGACAAATTACTAACAATAATGAGAGAGATAGGTGAAAAAGAAAGAGATAACTACTTCCTTTTATCTTTGCAGGATTGGACCCTTTTTGAAAGACTTTGGCTCCTTAAAGGGTTCGAAAATACATTAATGGATCTTTACAGTAATGAAAAAGAAATTAATTATTTGCTTGATGGAATTACTGAATTTCATATAGAAATGTCAAAGAGAATTATTAAATTAGAAATTGTAGATGGTCTATATACAGGAGATGATTTTGGCACACAGAGAGGCATGGTAATGTCACCGGAGACTTGGAGGAAATTTTTTAAGGAGAGATATAAGAAGATTTGGAGAATTTACAAAGATAAGAATCTACCTGTTTTTCATCATTCCTGTGGAAATATAATAGAAATAATACCTGACTTGATAGAAATTGGTTTAGATGTGATTACCCCGGTTCAGCCTGAAGCTATGGATCCAGAGAAGTTATCAGAAGGATTTGGGGAAAAGTTATCTTTTCTGGGTGGAATAAGCACCCAAAATGTATTGCCTTTTGGAACACCGCAAGATGTAAGGAATGAAGTTATTGACCGAATAAGAGTGTTAGGTAGAAATAATGGATATATAATTTCTCCATCTCACGAAGTAACATCAGATTGCAAACCAGAAAACTTTCGTATGTTGATTTCAACACTCGGTGAATATAAAAGAGGTGAAATAAATACTTATAAAACAGATTAACAGTTTTTCTAAAATTATAAAAATTTTAATTAAATAATAAAGTATAAAATTAAAAGTTATATCAAGAGTAATAAACAATGGTTTATAAATATATTATGTCAGCTGATATATTAGGTGGTTCTCGCCAATCTGGAATGAAAACAATTGTCGAGAGGTAATTTGGAGTATTAAGAAAATTTTTAAAATAATATTTATGTGTGATATTAAGTAAAGATAAAAAAAGATAAACCATTATGAATTCTATAGAAAGAGTATTAACAGCGATAAATTTAAAAGAATCTGATAGAATCCCTCTTTTCTTAGAGGTTGTTTCGGAATTGGAACAGGAACTTTATGAAAAATACAGATTAAAGGGGAATGAACTTTTTACTTTTTTAGGTAATGATATTGTAAGTTGCGCAATTGGTGTAGCGGATTCGTGGGGGCAAATGTTAAATAGTAGTGATGAAGTTGATGAATGGGGAATTGGATATAGAACAGTTAAACATAGAAATGGGATTTATGCTGAAATGATTTATAGGCCACCAGAAAAAGCTTCATTAAAGGATTTGAAAAATTATAAAGTTCCAGATCACGAGGATGAAGAAAGATATTCTGGAGTTATAAAATTAAAGGAGAAATTTGGGGATATGCATGCTGTTATGGTCGATCTTTCATGCACATTTTTTGAGCTGTCCTGGTATCTGAGAGGAATGGAAAATCTACCTATGGATATGTATGGAAATAAGAATTTTGTAAATTATTTAATGGATAAAATTTTGGAGTTTTATATTCCTGCTGCTAAAAAGCTAGCAAAGATTGGTGTTGATATAATCTGGATTGGCGATGATGTAGGTATGCAAACAGGGATGATTATGTCACCTGAAATGTTTAGAGAATTTCTTAAAGAAAGATATAGATTGCTGATTAATGAAGTTAAAAGATTAAATAAGAATGTAAAAATAGCTTTCCATAGTGATGGTTATATTACCCCAATAATAGGTGATTTGATCGAAGTGGGGGTTGATATATTAAACCCTGTCCAGCCAAAATGTATGGATCCTGCAGAAATAAAATAAAAGTTTGTAGGTAGATTATGTTTTATGGGGACAATAGATGAACAGGAAACACTTCCTTTTGGAACAATAGATAATTTAAAGAAAGAGATTTTAGAAAGGGTAACAACAGTTGGTTATAATGGGGGTCTGATTTTAGGACCGACACATAATGTTCAAAATGATACAAGTATTGAAAAGGTTGAATGTTTTTTCAATTATGCAAAGGAAATTGGAAAGTATCCTATGAAAGATAAATAAAGTTTTTAATAATAATTTGCAGAGTAGTAAAATAAAAGTAAAAAAAGAAAGGATTTTATGATAAATAACAAAGGAGATCTATTTATAGAAGAAAGACAAGATAAAATTGTTAAATATATAGAGAAAGTTGAAAAAGCCACTATAGAAGAGATTATGAGTCTTCTAAAAATATCCAGGTCTACTGTTAGAAGAGACTTAATGGATCTTGAGAGGAAAAACTTGATAATTAGAACCAGAGGCGGAGCTTTAAAGAAAAAATATTTTAAATATGAATTTTCTTTAAATGAGAAAAAAGATCTAAACTTGGATAAAAAGAAGAAAATAGCACAAATTACTAAGAGATTCATTAATGAAGGAGACATTATATATATAAGTGGTGGTACTACAACATTGGAACT
>JAUWCR010000183.1 GCA_030609215.1 Actinomycetes bacterium
AAAAGTATATTGGCGCCTAATATGTTAATCTATTTGGAATACTTTTTTAAATGAGGCAACGAATCTCCTTTCAGATACTTTTTTAGATGAGACAATGGGTATAATTGTTTTTATTTACTAAATATTTTATTCTTATTTTAGTAATTTTTTTGGTAGTCTTTAAAATAGATTTCAAAAATTATTATTAATTGCAGTTTTATATAAGGTGAAAAATGTTTAAAAATTTATTTTCTCCAATGAAATTAGGAAGTATTGAGGTTAGAAATCGTGTAGTTTTAGCTCCAATGGGCATAGGCTCATATAATGATGATGAAACTATTACAGATGATTACATCTCCTTTATAGGAGGAAGAGCAAAAGAAACTGGACTGATTATTACAACAGGAACCAGAGTATCATCAAAGTATGGCAAGTATAAGTTAAATGGTGCCTATGATGATTTATTTATCCCGGGCTTAAGTAAATTGGCAAAAGCAGCCAAGGGCGGTGGCGCAAAAATTTTCTTACAGATTGGGACATTAGGCAGAGCAGATCCTTTTGATCCCTATGTTACATCACTAAATATCCCTATTTACCAGGAGCAGTGGGAAGGTGATAAAAAACCAAAGGAGCTGGAAAATAGTCAGATAAAAGAGATTATAGAAGAATTTGTCCATGCTGCCAGACGTGCAAAGGAGGCAGGCTTTGATGGTGTAGAATTATTTGGTTCTGAAGATGCTTTAATATCATCATTTATCTGTCCATGCCTTAATAAAAGAGAAGATGAGTATGGGGGAAGTTTTGAAAATATGATGAGATTTCCTATAGATATAATACACGGAATAGAAAAGGTATGCGGAAAAGATTTTCCTATTGGTTTTAAATTTAATGCTATTCACGATATAGATGATGGTATAGATCTTGATCTAGGAGTAAAGATTGCTAAAAGAATATCCCAGGAGCAAGTTGCGTACATTCATGAGTTTTCCTTTAAATCATATGATTTTCCAATGTCAACTTTTAAGTATCCTCCAATGCCAAATCTTTACCAACCAAGAAATACAACAATAGAAATTTCTGAAAAAATAAAGTCTAATGTCAGCGGTACTCCAGTGATTGCTGTGGGCGGTATACTAAAGCCTGATGAAGCAGATAAAATTATTGGTGATAAGAAAGCAGATCTGGTAGCGGTTGGAAGAGCATTTATTGCAGAAAATCTATGGGCATATAATGCCAGTAGAGGTAAAAGGATAAGGCCATGTATTAGATGTCATGTATGCCATAATGAAGTTGCTATGCATGAGAAGCTAGTTGTATGTTCTATAAATCCAGATGTGCTGGCAAAGGACGAGATTAAAAAAACAGAAAGTCCTAAGGATGTTATGGTTGTGGGGGGCGGACCAGGAGGTATTATCGCTGCTATAACTGCATCAAGGAGAGGACATAATGTTAGTTTGTATGAGAAGGATTCTTGTATTGGCGGGAAGCTAATTCCAGGGAGTGTTCCTGATTTTAAATATGAATTTTTGGATTTGCTTAATTTTTTCAGAGACGAAATAGAAGAGAGTAATGTTGGGATAATAACTAACAAAGAAGTAACCCCTGACTTTATTAATAGAAACCAACCTGATGTATTAATTGTAGCAATAGGTGCTGAGCCAATTATTCCCAATGTAGCTGGTGCCGATAACGATAATGTTATTTTTGCAACTTATGCATTGGATAATGCAGGTAGTTATAAGGGTAAAAGGATTGTTATTATTGGTGGAGGAGACGTCGGCTGTGAGACAGCTCTGCTGCTGAGAAGAAATGGTAATGAAGTTATAGTAATTGAAATGCTGGATGAGTTAATGAAGGAAGAAGAAATAAAACATAATACTGTTATTTTAGAAAAGATGTTAATAGATGAAGGAGTAAAGATATACACAAACTCCACTGCTACGGAAATTACAAGCAGCAATATGAAAATAAAAAATTCAAAAGATAGTATTATGGAAATACCTGCAGACATTGTAGTAGTTTCTGTTGGATTTAAGTCACAGCCAGAAAATGTTAAAGATCTGCTTGCATCCTGCAAGAACTCTTATGCGCTGGGAGACTGCATGGAACCAGGCAGATTAAAACAAGCTATAAGTGATGGCTACAGAATTGGCAAAATGATATAAAAAATACTACAACTCTTGAATTTAGCTATTATATATCAATTATATGCTCTTCTGCTAATGCTCCAACAAACAATGATTTATCAAAAGTATCAAGATGATCTTCACGATCTTCTAATTGAGATTTCCAGACATCACTTGCGAATGTTTTTTTCATTTCAGCCAGGCTGCTCCACCAGTTATTACAGTACGCGTCAACTAATGGAGGGCCAAAAGGTGAATCATCGATTAAAAAATTGTGTGTGTATCCTATTATCTCCGGAATAATCATTCTTCCCTTTTCATCAATAACTCGTGCGGCGTGCTGATAGTACCAATCTTTTAAATCCTTTTTTGTCATTCCCTGTCTGCGCTTGCACCCGCCAAATATGCGATAGCAGCCTTTTTGTTTTGGCGGTGATATCAGCTCCTTCATTTTAACTATATTGCCTTCAGCCCACAGCCCATGGAATAATTCTGGATCTTTAAATTTATTATTTTCTATATCCGATAATTCATCTTTCATGATCTTAGAATTAAATGCTTCTTTTAATTCATCTAAACTTGAAAACCACATCTCTTCATATCCATCAAATGGAGTTTTCTGGCCCTCTGAACCATCACTATAATCAATATTGTCAATGGCAAAACAAACTGTATACCATTTTAACCCTTTCAAGTTTTTTACTTTTTCAGCATGTTTAAACCACCAATCTTTTAATTCTTTTTTTGACATATTGGGTGGACATTTTAAGGTAATTAATTGCCTGAAACCGTCTTTTTGATAAAGATCATACATTGTGTGCCTTTCTCTTGATGATTGCAAAAGTTATAAAAGAATTTATTTTTCATAAATTATAACATAATAGAACTTTTTAAAATTTGTTTATTTTGTGTTATACAAAAAATCAATGTATTTTTAGAAAAAATTAATTTGAATGCAATAAGAATTACAGAAAATTAAGAAAAATTTTTATTTATATTAACATTACTAAAAAATAATATATAATAGTTTGCAGAATTGTAAATAATTTGCAAT
>JAUWCR010000047.1 GCA_030609215.1 Actinomycetes bacterium
TCAAAAGATTTATTTAAATTAGAAGGTTTATTAGTCTCAAAATTTCAAAATTATTTAAATAAAAAATATGCTTGATTTAAATTTTATTCAGAGAAAAATTAAACTTATACATGAAGAACTCAGTAGGTTGGAAAGTTTAAGCCGCTACACTTTTAAAGAAATATCAGAAGACTTTACAAAGATGAGTGCAGTTGAGCGCCTGCTGGAGAAAATTATAATGAGAGCAATTGATATAAATCAGCATATCATTGCTGAGTTGGGACATGGAGATGAAAAAATCAGGGGATATGAGGATACTTTTCATGCATTATACAGTTTAAATGTTTATCCTGTAGAATTCTCCAAAGAAATTGCACCCAGTGCAGGCCTGAGAAATCGTCTGGTTCATGAATATAATGATACAAACAATGAAATAATTTATAAATCAGTTAAAGACGCAATAAGCCAGTATACAAGATATTGTGATTACATTTTAAAGTTTGCCGGCAGTAAAAAATAAAGTACCAAATATTCTTAAAGTTATAAACCATAGCACTAAAGCAGTTTTTACCAGGCTGCATTAGCCGGGAGTAGTGCTTATTTCCTTTCCTGAAATATGGGATTTTAATTCATATGATATAATTTACAAAGGAAATATTAGAATAAATTGTATGGAAAAAATAAAGCTTGATGATATAAATAATATAAGTAATAAGGTCTTAAATAAAATAGCAGAAGATATATTAAATGGCAAAATAGCTATTCTTCCCACAAACACTATATATGGAATCAGCTGTGCGTATGACAATATAAAAGCACTTAGAAAAGTTTATAAAATAAAAAAGAGAAACAAAAAATCCTCTTTTATTATATTAATTTCAAATATTTCTAACTTAAATAACCTGGTAGAATCCATAGATTCAGAATATGTCCGCTCATTGATTGATAATTACTGGAACATCAAAAATCCACAACCACTTACTATGATTTTTAAAAGAAATAAATCTTTGGATCCGCTTTTAACAGGCGGAGGCGATAGTATTGCCATAAGGCTTGCAGGACTTAAATTCTTAAGACAGCTAATAGATATAAGCGGGCCAGTTATATCTACAAGCGCTACTATCTCAGGGCAAAAACTTTCTCCAAAAGATACCGGCAGCATACCCAGCTGCATAAGAGAAAGTGTTGATATTATAGTTGAATACCCAAAAGCACTGCCAGGTGTAGAATCTACAGTTCTTGATGTTACTGGCAAGAGACCTGTTATAATTAGAGAAGGTAGAATTAAATATAATAGTATACTGGAAAAAATTAATTTATAGTGTATTTTAAAATAATTGTATAGACAAATATTATGTTTGATAAAATTGAAAATAGAAAGCTTGTAAATATAAACTTTGTATGCAGCGGCAATACCTGCAGAAGTTATATTGCAGAAGCAGTGTCCGCCCATCTTTTAAGAACATTGTATTTTAAAAAAAATCCTCTAGTAAAAGATAGTATTAATATCAGCAGTACCGGAGTTTCTGTGACCTTAAGTGAAATCCCATTAAACTCTTACCGGGTTCTGGATACAATTGAAGTTCCTGATATAAAATTTGCTCCTACTCAGTTAGATGAATCTATAATCATAAGCTCAGATATTATAATAACTATGACTGTATCTCATAAGAATTGCATTATTAGAGATTATGGTAATTTTGATGAGAAAAAAATTTTTAGCTTAATTGAACTTTCCAATATTATTTTATACTTCCAATCTGAAAAAATATACAATAGAACCCCTTACGGAAGAGCCCGTTCAAATAAGTTGAGTAAATCTAAGATTGTAAGTATTATTTTCAGTAAAATTTCTAAACTGAAAGAAATAAATAGAGAAGAACTTATTACTGCAAGAAATTTAGATATTGAAGATCCTTTTGGAAAACCATTCAGTACTTACCTAAGGGTTGCAAGAAAGATAAAAGAAAATATATCAATTATTTTCGATTATCTCTTTGGAGTTTGACATTATATAAGCTATAATAAATTTGAAAATTACTGAGTGCAAGACTCTAATAAAATTAGCCAATAGATAATAGGAAAAATTTAAAAAGGAGCAGATATTAATTTAGTTATAGGCTCTGATCATGCAGGATTTGAGCATAAAGCCAAGCTAATAAAATTACTAAAAGAGTCGGGCCATAATATAGAAGATGTCGGAACAGACAGCAGTGAAAGTTGTGATTACACAGATTTCGGAATAAAAGGTGCAGAATTTGTATCCCGCAGAAAAGCTGATTTTGGCATACTCATTTGTGGAGCTGGTATTGGAATGAGTATTACTGCAAATAAATTTAAGGGTGTCAGAGCAGCAGTCTGCTGGAACGAGGAATCTGCAGCTATCACCCGCGTACATAATAATTCAAACATAATATGTATTGGAGCAAGATTCTTCACAGTCGATGAATGCCTGAAGATGATAAAAATTTTTTTAAAAACTCCTGCAAGTAAGGAGAAGCGCCATATAAGAAGGGTAAATAAAATTATAGCATTAGAAGAGAGGGAGAGTATTTGCAATGGGAAAACATGATAACCATACTTTAAGCAAAACCACTGATACTGAAGTAGGAGAAATTATAGAAAGAGAGCTTAAAAGACAAAAGAGCCAATTGATCTTAATAGCCTCTGAAAATTTTACATCCCAGGAGGTAATTAAAACCATGGGCTCAGTTCTAACTAACAAATATGCTGAAGGTTATCCTGGTTTTAGATATTATGCAGGATGCAAATATGTTGACGAAATCGAAGAACTTGCAATCAACAGAGCAAATAAACTATTTAATTCAAATTATTGTAATGTCCAGCCTCACAGCGGAGTTCAGGCAAATACTGCAATATTTTTAGCAGTACTTAATTGTGGCGATAAAATACTATCCATGAACCTCAGGGACGGGGGCCATCTCTCCCATGGGCATAAACAAAACCTTAGCGGTAAATATTATGAAATACATACTTACAGCGTAGATCCCGAAACAGAATTAATTGATTATGAAAATGTAAGAAAATTAGCTAAGATAACTAAACCAAAATTAATAATTGCAGGTGCCAGTTCCTATCCGAGAATAATAGATTTCAAAAAATTCAGGGAAATAGCTGATGAAGTTGGTGCTTACCTGATGGCAGATACAGCTCACATTGCAGGCCTGATAGTTAGCGGACTGCATCCCACCTCTGTAGGAATAGCTGATTTTACAACTGCAACTACTCATAAAACTCTAAGGGGACCCAGAGGCGCATTAATTGTAGCTGATAAAAAATATAGCGGGCTAATTGATAAATCAGTATTTCCCGGAATTCAGGGCGGTCCGTTTATGCATATAATCGCTGCTAAGGCAGTCTGCTTTAAAGAAGCAATGAAAGACTCTTTTAAAGAATATGGCAGGCGAATAGTAGAAAACTCAAAGGCCCTTTGCTCCTACCTAAAAGATGAAGGATTTAGAATTGTTTCAGGCGGGACAGATAACCATTTATTTTTAATAGACTTAACTAATAAGAACATGACTGGTTTTGATGCTGTAGGCGCTTTAACTTCAGTTGGAATAATAATAAATAAAAATGTAATTCCATATGATAAGCTAGCTCCAACAATAACAAGTGGAATTAGAATAGGTACCCCCGCTGTCACTACTCAGGGAATGGGTATAGATGAAATGCATAAAATTGGTGAGCTGATTTCATTAACTCTTAAAAATAGGAAAAATAAAACAAAACTTAAAGAAATAAGTAAAAAAGTTAAAAAACTGGTTAAAGATTTCCCAGTTTATACTAAATGCTAGCTGATTTTGCTTTAGTGGCTCCTTACCATATCCTTTATCTTCATCAGTCTTACAGTATTTGACAGTTCTGTCTCAGAAAGCTTCATCGTAATAGATTTAATAGTTTCTATTAAATTAGGAATTAATTTATATTCAAGAGCATTAACCCTTCTTCTTGTTTCCTCAATCTCATTGGCCAATAGTTGAACTGTCTTTTCCTTCTCGGCCAGTGCCAGCAGTGATTCTATGAATTCATCAAATTTAATTAATGAGATATCCAGTTCTCCTGATGTATTAAAGTAACCATAAGAGATAATATCTCCTTTTACCTCTCTAGTATAAACAGGTACATGAACACTCATAAGATTCTTTTGCTCTACTGAAACTGAGATTGTCTTTGTTGGCAGGAGTAATTCCTGTTCCATCTGGAAGGGACCCATTTCTGCCTTTGCAAGCATAAAACTCTCCAGTATAGATTGAAATTCTTTCTCAATAGAAAACCTTAAACTTTTTACCTCATCAATAATAGATAAAAGCTGTCTCATTAATTCATCCCTTTTATCCTTTAAGAGTTTATGCCCTCTTTGTGCGATTTTCAGCCGCTTCTTCAATCGAAGAAGTTCCATTCTTGTTGCATTAATATTTAATATCATTTATTAACTCTCGCCCGGCTCTTCTTTCTTAAATCTCGGTAAATATTTGTCAAGGTATTCATCTCTGATTCTTTTTAATTCTTCCCTCGGGAATATTGAAAGCAGTTTCCACCCTAAATCAAGAGTTTTTTCAATAGATCTATTTTCGTATTCTCCCTGGGAAACATATTCATTCTCAAAATTTTCAGCAAATTTAAAATAAATCTTATCCATATCAGTTAGTGCAGCTTCCCCCAAAATTACTGCCAGTTCCTGAACTTCCTTGCCTCTTGCATATGCAGCATATAGCTGGTTAAAAATATCAGAATGGTCCTCCCTGGTCTTTCCCTTACCAATACCTTTATCCTTCAACCTCGATAAAGATGGGAGAACATCAATAGGAGGTGATAATTTCTTCTTATGAAGCGATCTTGAGAGTATTATCTGTCCCTCTGTTATATACCCTGTTAAATCAGGTATTGGATGGGTTTTATCATCCTCAGGCATTGTAAGTATCGGTATTTGAGTAATTGAGCCTGTCTTTCCTTTTATTCTACCAGCTCTTTCATATATTGTAGCTAAATCAGTATATAGATAACCTGGATAGCCTCTTCTTCCCGGGACTTCCTTTCTGGCAGCAGAAACCTCTTTTAGAGCTTCACAGTAATTAGTCATATCAGTAAGTATTACAAGTACATGCATATTCAATTCAAAAGCAAGATACTCTGCACATGTCAGGCCAACCCTTGGAGTTGCAATTCTTTCAATTGCTGGATCATTGGCAAGATTCAGTATTAAAACCGATCTACTAATAGCACCTGACTTTTCAAAATCACTTATAAAAAATTGTGATTCTTCAAATGTAATACCAATAGCAACAAAAACAACTGCAAATTCCTCCTTTTTCCCCAAAACAGCTGCCTGCCTTGCAATCTGAGCTGCTATCCTGTTGTGAGGCAATCCAGATCCAGAAAATATAGGAAGCTTCTGGCCCCTAACCAGCGTATTTAAACCATCAATAGATGATATGCCAGTCTGAATAAACTCATTAGGATAATCCCTTGCATATGGGTTTATAGGCGCTCCATTTATATCTATACTTTTTTCAGGAATAATTTTATCCCTTTCTGTCTTTGGTCTTCCAAGTCCAGTAAAAACCTTTCCTAATATATCAGGTGACACATACATGTGAATTCCTCTTCCTAAAAACCTCACACTTGTCTTTTCAGTTTCAATACCAGTTGTGCCTTCAAATACCTGTACCAAAGCTTTGTCTCCATCAACTTCAAGAACTTTTCCATTTCTAATACTTCCATCAACAAGCCTAATTTCGACAAGCTCTTCATATTTAACCCCTTCCAGACCTTCCACGTGGAGAAGCGGTCCAGAAACATTTACAATACTCTTATACTCTTTTAGCATCCTTTACTCCTCTATTAATGATGAGATTTCAGTATTTATCTCCTCTTTAATGGTGTCAATCTTTTCAATCTCAGTATTTTTTATATATTTCATCCTTGCTATTCTATTTCTTACCTTCATAGTTTCAATTAACTTTATATCTGCTCCTAATTTAATATAATCTCTTGCCTGATTATAAAAATAAATAATTAGATCCATCATTTTATATTGTTTCTCAACTGGAGAGTAGGTGTCTACTTCATGAAATGCATTCTGGTGAAGAAAATCCTCTCTTATCATTCTGGCAGTTAGAAGTATTAATCTATCTTCAGCTGATAATGCATCCATGCCTACAAGCCTGACTATCTCTTCAAGTTCTGATTCTTTCTCAAGGATTCTCATTGCTTCAGTCTGCAGGTCAAAATAGTCATCTTTAACATTTTTCTTAACATAATCAGATATATTATCAATATACAGGGAATATGAATTTAACCATGATATTGCCGGGAAATGTCTGCTATAAGCAAGGTTTGCCTCCAGCGACCAAAAGACTTTTACAACTCTGAGAGTTGCCTGAACAACAGGGTCAGAAAGATCCCCGCCTGGCGGTGATACTGCGCCAATTACAGATAATGCTCCTACCCTATCATTTTCTCCTGACAAACACTTTACTACGCCCGACCTTTCATAGAAAGATGCAATTTTAGCACCTAAATATGCAGGATAGCCTTCTTCTCCTGGCATTTCCTCAAGTCTTCCTGAAATTTCTCTCATTGCTTCGGCCCATCTTGAAGTTGAATCTGCCAGCAGTGCCACCGAATATCCCATATCTCTAAAATATTCTGCAATTGTTATTCCAGTATAAACTGATGCTTCTCTAGCAGCCACAGGCATATTTGATGTATTTGCTATCATCACTGTTCTTTTCATCAGGGGTATGCCTGATTTAGGATCAACCAGTTCAGGAAACTCAAGAAGAACATCTGTCATTTCATTTCCCCTCTCACCACAACCAATATAAACAATGACTTCAGCATCAACCCATTTAGCTAATTGATGTTGTATTACTGTTTTTCCTGAACCAAATGGACCTGGAACACAGGCAGTGCCGCCTCTAGCTAGAGGAAAAAACATATCAATTACTCTCTGTCCTGTAAATAATGGCATATCGGGACTAATCTTTTCTGTATATGGTCTTTGCTCTCTAACCGGCCACTTCTGTACCATTTTTACATCAACATCGCCGTTCTTTGTTTTAATACAGGCAACTGTATCTTTGATGGTAAACTCCCCATCTTCTATTGATTTAATTTCACCGGCAGTTCCAAAAGGAACCATTATATAATGCTTGATAATAGGAGTTTCCTGAACAAAACCAAGAAAGTCTCCTTCACTTACATTATCACCTTTTTTAGCAATAGGTTCAAACTTCCATTTCTTTTCTGTATCTAGTGCCTCTACCTGCACACCTCTTGTAATATAATCGCCTGCTTTATCATATATTTTATTAAGAGGTCTCTGAATCCCGTCATATATGGATTCAATAATACCTGGACCCAACTCTACAGTTAACGGCACTCCAGTAGGATATACTGGCTCCCCAACACCAATACCGCCTGTTTCCTCATAAACCTGTATGGATGCGGCATCACCACTAAATCCTATAATCTCTCCCATAAGTTTCTTCTCAGAAACACTGACAATATCAAACATCTTTGACCCTGTCATATTTTCTGCTACAACAAGCGGGCCGGCAACTTTAATAATTTTTCCTAATTTACTCATCTATTTACTCCTATTATCCTTCTGCCATTACATCTGCTCCAACAGCTTTTATTATTGCCTGCCTTAAGATATCAATTGCATAATTATTTCTTTCTCCAAGGCCAGGGATAATTACTATTGAAGGCAGTAATTTAAATGAATATTGCTTAATAATTGAATCTAATTTAATTGCAATTGTCTCAGTCATAAATATAATGCCGTATTCCTCTTTTATTATTTTCTTTAATTTATCTTCTGCTTCTATAATTGTATTAACCGGGAAAACAGCAACACCTACTGCCCTGAATATAAGCATTATATCTTTTTCACCTAATGCTGCGATTTTAGTATTCATTTAATATCTCAACCTTACGTTTTACTTTGCCTTTTTCAACATCATATAAAAGGCCCATATAAATAATGTTTAAAATTTTCAGTTCAAGTTTCTTCCTTATAAAAAATGCAAACACTCTTTCCAGATTTGAAACTGTGTATTTTACCAAATCAAAAAAACGAAGATAAAACATGTCTTCATTTCTTTCAAATGAAGAAAAAGAAATATCAGTATAAAGCGAGTGAGTGCCCCTTATTATAATAGTAGCATATTCTGTTCGTCCCATTGATTGAACAAAATAGTCTATGCTTTCGCTTTTAAATTTTTCTAAAAAATCAACCGATAAAAATCCATTCTTGTGAAGAAAAGTACTAAAATCTAATTTTTCCTGTGTATATTTATACCTGTAAATATTTTTTATATTAAATATATCGATAATATATCTTAAAAAATCCATAAGCATCCGGCTGCCTATTTCCTTAACAGAATCAAATATATTCTCCAGATAAGCAAGCTCCAGCTTAAGTTCAATTGATCTATAACTTTCTTTTTTTTCTACAAGCTCCATCCCATACTGCAA
>JAUWCR010000040.1 GCA_030609215.1 Actinomycetes bacterium
GGTATAGCAGCAACTGCTGTATTTTGTTTCATATTTGCATGGAATGAATACGCATTTGCATTCCTTCTTTCAAGGAAAGTTGCACAAACAGTGCCTGCATGGCTTCCTTATCAGATGGGAGTACTTGGCTATGACTGGGGAGCAGCTGCAGCAGGATCAATTTTATTTCTAATACCGGTGCTAGTTTTTACTATTATTTTAAGAAAACATCTTGTAAGAGGAATTACTTTTGGAGCAATAAGGAAATAGGAGAAGAAATGGTATTATTTTTTATTTCTCTAGGTTTTTATATAGCAATTGGTTTAATATTCTGGAGATTTAAGATTTTAAAAAGAAAATATCTAGAACCACTTTTTATGTGGATTATGCTATGCGGAATTTTAGCACTTTGCCAGCCATGGTTATTGAGTATATATCATTGGAGTTATGCAATCCTTATAACTGGTGTTGCGGGATATATTTTTTCAATTCATTTAAAATAATTTATAAGTATATGGAGGGAAAGTTGAAGTTTGGTGTAAATACATTATTATATTCAGCTAAATTTACAGATGAAAGTACTAATATTTTTAGATCAATAAAAGATACGGGACTTGATGGAGTAGAAATAGCTTTAGAACAAAAAGGTGATATTGATTACAGTAAAACTTTATATAAATTAAAGGAAAATGGACTTGAATGCTGCTCGATTTGTGGATTATTTGGAGAAAATAGAGATATTAGAGGTCCAAATAAAGAATACATAAAAAATGGAATATCTTATATTAAAGATTGTATTGATGCTTGTGTCAGTCTTGAATGCAAACTATTTGTTGGTCCATTATATTCATCAGTAGGTAGAGCTAATTTAGAATCACCTGAAGATAAAAAAGAACAGTGGAAAACATGTGTAAGTAGTTTTAAAGAATTATGCAAATATGCAGGAGAAAAAGAAGTATATATGGCTATAGAGCCATTAAATAGATTTGAAACTGATTTTATAAATATATGCAGGGACGCAGTTAATATTATAAATGATGTAGGAAGTAAAATGCTAAAAATTCACCTGGATACTTTTCATATGAATATTGAAGAAAAAAGTTCAGGAGATGCAATTATTGAAGCAGGTGATTTACTTTATCATATACATGCAAGCGAGAATGACAGAGGAGCACCTGGCACAGGACAGGTTGATTGGAAGAAGGTAAAAGAGTCACTAAAAAAAATAGGATATGATAAATATATTGTAATTGAATCTTTCACGCCTGAAGTTAGAATAATTGCTAAAGCAGCATCTATCTGGAGACAAACTGAAAAAGATGCAAATACACTGGTAGAAAAAGGTGCAAGATTTTTAAAAGAATTATTTGGTTAAAATACTAAAAAAAGATAATAAATTATATATAAATTAAAAGAAATGGAGATCATTTAGATGGCAGAAATAGTTCTTAAAAATATTGTAAAAAGATTTGGCAGCCTGACAGCTATAAATAATCTAAACCTTACTATAAAAGAAAAAGAGTTTTTAGTTTTACTTGGTCCTTCAGGATGTGGAAAAACAACAACTCTTAGATGTATATCCGGCCTGGAAATACCTGATGAGGGAAGAATTATAATTGGTGGCGAGGATGTTACAATTAAGAAAGCATCTGAAAGAGATATAGCTTTTGTATTTCAATTGTATGCGCTGTATCCGCATATGACAGTTTATGATAATATTGCTTTCCCGTTGATTAATATGAAACATAGTAAGAAAAATATAAAAGAAGAAATTGATAATGTTGTTGAAATATTAAAGATAAAACACATACTTAACAGAAAACCTAGAGAGCTTTCAGGCGGGGATATGCAGAGAGTTGCTCTTGGAAGAGCTATTGTTAGAAGGCCAAAGGCATTTTTACTAGATGAGCCTATAGGAACACTGGATGCTAAGTTTAGAGAAAAAATGCGCAGTGAACTAAAAAAGCTTCATATAGACATTGGTGCTACTACAGCATATGTAACTCATGACCAATTAGAGGCTATGGAAATGGGAGATCGCATAGCTATAATGAATTTAGGAGTTTTACAGCAAGTTGGGGCTCCTAATGAAATATATACTAATCCAAATAATTTGTTTGTTGCAAATTTTATTGGAAGCCCTGGGATGAATTTTGTGGATTGTAAATCTATAAAAGATTCAAATGGAAATATAATATTAAGAATAACTGAAATAAATGAAAATATTATTATAACTGACAAGATTAAAGAAGCTATAGTTGATAAGAATTTAATAGATAAAGATTTAATTCTGGGAGTTAGGCCAGAAGATATAATATTAAGTTTGCACAGTAAAGAAAAATATATTAAAACAAAAGTATTAATATTGGAATCTGTAGGTTCTTATAATATTATTGATATCAATGTAGGGAAAGATAAAACTATCAAAGCTAGAACAGCTGAAACAATTTCACCCAGTATCGGGGAAAATGTGTATATAGATTTTGATATGGAAAGGGTAAGTATTTTTAATAAAGAAACTGGAGATTCAATATTAAGTAAAAAATAATTAATTGGGAGACTATTAATGGCTAGTATAAAATTAAAATCAATTACAAAAACGTTTAAAGATATAACTGCGGTAAAAGAAATAGATTTAGAAATAAAAGATAAAGAATTCTTCATTCTACTGGGTCCTACAGGAGCAGGGAAAACAACTACATTAAGGCTTGTTGCAGGTCTTGAGAAGCAGGATAAAGGTGAAATATTATTGGACAATAAAAACGTCAGTGATATAGGACCAGCTTTAAGGGATGTAGCTTTTGTTTTCCAATACTATACTTTATATCCTAACTATACAGTGAAGCAGAATCTGGAGTTTCCTCTTAAATCTAAATTAAGAAGATTACCAAGAAAGGAAATTGACAAAAAAGTCTCAGAAGTTTCTAAGATTTTACATATAGAACATTTATTAGGTAGGAATACAGTAAATCTAAGTGGCGGGGAAATGCAGAGGGTGGCAATAGGAAGAGCAATAGTTAGGACACCAAAAGTATTCTTAATGGATGAACCATTATCAAATTTAGATGCAAAATTAAGAGAAGAAATGAGGGTGGAACTTGCAAGAATACATCTGGATTTGAATTCTACTTTTTTTTATGTTACTCATGATCAAATTGAAGCAATGACTATGGCTGACAGAATTGCAGTTCTTAATGAAGGGGAGATTATTCAAATAGGAACACCTAAAGAAATATATAAAACACCAGAAAATGTATTTGTTGCAGAATTTATTGGAAGTCCCGAGATTAATCTTTTTAATGCTGCTATAGAAGATAATAAATTAATTATTAATGAAAGAGCAATGGTTTACAGTATGACTGATGAACAGCACAGACTAATCAGTAAATATAATAGAAAAAACATTATAGTTGGCGTTAGACCGGAAGATATTGAAATAACCCGAGAAAAGGGAAGTGTTAATTCATTTAAATCCACTGTATATTTTAGTCAGAGCATAGGTGCTGAAGATATATTGAACTTAAAAATTGATAATAGGACTATTTTTAAGGCAGTTGCTCCCCCAAAATTTATGACTAAAATTGGTGAAAAAATCTATGCAAATTTTCGTATGGAGAAGTCTCATCTATTTGATATTGAAAGTAAGAAACGATTAAAATAAATAGAAATATAGAGATCAAATTATCGTATATTTTTAAAGATTTTTTTAGCATATCTAGAATATAATCATTTATTAGTAGTAGTATTGTTTTAATATATTAATATTCATCTTTATTGTATTGGAGGGTATAAAATGGCAGATATAATTGATACAAGGTATCAAAAAATTAAAAGAAACAAGGAAGAACTTATTAAACATCTTAATAGTTTTACCCTTGATATAAAAATATCGGTAGGAATATGGTATTTCACACCTTCGGGAGGAAGATTTCATGAGGCATATGTAGAAAGCAAGGATATACCTCAAAAAATTGAAATGGCTTATGAAATGGCAAAATATGGAGTTAAGGCTATTGAAGCACATTACCCAATTGAAGTAAACGAGGATAATTATTATCTATATGAAAAATTGGAGAAAGAAACAGGAATAAAACTGCTGAGCTGTTATCCTGCAATTTTTTACCCTAAAGAATATGAATTTGGCTCACTTTCAAATCCTTATGATAAATATCGAAATAAAGCAATAGAAACACTTATAAACTGCCTGAAGTTTGCTAAAGAAAAAAAATTGCACCATGCAGGAATCTGGCCAGGAATTGATGGATATTTATATTCACTGGGAACTGATTTTTATGATATGTGGGATAGGTTTGAAGATGCAGTAGCTACAGCAATGGATGAAGTGCCAGGAGTAATGGTAGCCATAGAACCGAAACCATATGAACCTGCTCCTAACAATATCTATAGAACAACATCAGATGGATTAATAGCATGTAGGGATATAGAGTTACGTCTTAAATCTAAAACTAACAAGGATCTTTTAAGTAAAGGTTATTCTTTGCTGGGAATGCAGCCTGAGATTGGACACATCAGAATGGGTTTTGAAGACGCACCATATGCATTTAGTAGAGCTACAAGACAGGGAAGACTCTTTCATACTCACTGGAATAGTCAACCTCTTGGTAATTATGACCAGGATTTAAATATAGGGGTAGTTGAATTGCAGCAAGCAGAAGCATCACTTTTTGCACTGAAAATGTCTGGCTATAAAGAGTATTACGGGATAGACATAAACCCTGAAAGGATGCCGGTTGATAAAGCTATTCAAATAAATTCATTGGTTTTAAACCAAATGAATGAGAAAATAAATAATCTTCCAAATGAGAGGTTGGTGGAAGCATATTTTAATCCTGAGAATAACAGGGGAGAAATTGAATTAATAATTGCTAATAGTATTAAATAAAAGATCTGTTTTTGTTTAGAAAATATACGAGTAGAGGTGCATATGTATGAAATATTTATTAGGCATTGATATAGGTACTACATCAACAAGAACAATAATAATTAACGAAGATGGACGGTTAATCAGCTCTTCTACAAAGGAATATAAAATGTATACACCTAAGCCTGGTTGGGCCGAACAGGACCCAGATGATTGGTGGAATGCTGTGGTATATACTATAAAAGATGCAGTAGAAAAATCAAATATATCTCCTGGTAAAATATCCTGTATGGGGCTTACGGGACAAATGCATGGCAGTGTGTTCATTGATAGTTATGGTAAAGTAATAAGGCCAGCTATTTTATGGTGCGATCAGAGAACTCAGAAGCAATGTGATGAAATATATGATATTTTTGGATACAAAAACTTTATAAAACTCTCATATAATAAGGCTCTTACAGGTTTTACAGCTCCAAAAATACTGTGGCTGAAAGAGGTTGAACCTGAAAATTATAAAAAAGTAGCGAAGATACTCCTTCCAAAAGATTATATAAGGTATAAATTATCAGATACATATGCTACTGAAGTGTCTGATGCATCAGGAACAATTCTTATGAATATAGCTAAAAGAAATTGGTCAGATGAAATTCTGGACGGACTAAATATTGATAAAGGATTACTCCCGTCTATTTACGAATCAACACATATAAGTTCAAATATAAGTGAGATTGCTTCTAAAATTACTGGACTTACCAAAGGTTTACCTATAGCAGGAGGGGGAGGAGACCAGGCAGTTGGAGCTGTCGGTTCAGGTATAGTAAAAGAAGGATTAATATCTGATTATCTTGGAACATCTGGAGTTGTATTTGCACATAGTGACAAACCTGTATTTGATAGCCTGGGGAGATTGCATTCATTTTGCCATGCTGTTCCAGGAAAGTGGCATCTAATGGGAGTAACTCTATCAGCTGCTGGATCTCTTAAATGGTACAATGATAACTTTGGACCAAGTGATAATATATCTAAAACATATCCTGACAAAGAAGAGTATGAGCTGTTAAATAAACAAGCTGAAAATATCCCAGCTGGCTCAAATGGGCTTCTATTTTTGCCATACCTGTCAGGCGAGAGAACGCCTTATGCTGATCCTTATGCAAGAGGTGTATTTTTTGGAATTTCATACATGCATGGACAGGACCACTTTGTTCGCTCAATCATGGAGGGTGTAGCATTTAGTCAGTTTGACTGCCTATCTCTTATGAAGGAGATTGGTATTATTTCAAGTAAAATTGTACTTTATGGTGGAGGTGCAAAAAGTAAAATATGGAGACAAATAATATCTGATATTTTTGGAACTAAAATTGTAACATTAAATATTGAAGAAGGTCCTGCTTATGGTGCTGCATTAATAGCTGGAGCTGGTTGTGGTATATATAAAAGTGTAGAAGAAGCATGTGATAGTGTTATTAAAGAAGTAAATAAAAATAATCCGATAGAGGAGAATGTATTAAAATATAATGAATTATATAAAATCTATAATTCTTTATATAAAAACTTAAAAGATGAGTTTAAAAAAATAGATTCTATATCATAAAATATTTTCACCTTTAAAGATTAAGTATAATAATTAAATTTTATAAGTACTATTTTGATATGATTAAAATTAAAGTTAACAATGATAGCAATTAAGATTAAAATACTTGATAAAACACTGCCAGTACCAAAATATGCGCATAAAGGTGATGCAGGAATTGATCTTTATAGTGCTATAGATTGTATATTAAAACCTCTTGAAAGAAAAAAAGTACCTACTGGCATAAAAGTATCTATACCTGAAGGATATGCTGGTTTTGTTCAACCAAGATCAGGGCTTGCTATTAAAAATGGTATATCTATAGTAAATACTCCAGGATTAATTGATTCGGGGTATAGGGGAGAAATATGTATAATCCTTATAAATCTGGATACTAAAAAAGTATTTAAAATAAAAAAAGGTGATAAAATCTGTCAATTAGTCATCCAAAAAGTTGAAGTTGCTAAAATAGAGCTAGTAGAAGAATTAGATATTACTAGTAGGGGAGAAGGAGGATTTGGCAGTACCGATAAAAAAATTAAATGGTAATTAAACATATCCTTTATTTTTAATATATTTTTAATATCTTAACTAAATCTTTCCGGTCGATTATTCTTAATATAATTTACAAATACTATCCTTGTCACAAAAAATCTAAAACATTTTACAATGGATGGATGATATTCAGAAGATTAAACCTTGTTAGAATTATAAAGTAAGACGTAATATTTAATGTAAGATAAATAAATCTTGACTTTCGTTTATCCCTGTGTTATACATATAAATTGACAGGGAGGTGGATTATATGCTTACTACTACAGTTACATCAAAGGGTCAGGTAGTAATTCCTTCTAAAATAAGAAAAAAGTGTAATATAAGAAAAGGTACAAAATATTATATAGAAGAGAATGGCAATAATATTATTCTAAAGCCAATTACAAAAGAATTTTTTATGGATATGGCAGGAGCAATTGCTCCTAAAGGGAAATTGTTGAAGACTTTGATGCTTGAAAAAAATAAAGAAAAATTATTATAGAATTATTATGAAAAAAGTTATCTTTGATTCATATTGTATAATAGCATACTTTGAAAAAGATTCTGGTTATGAAAAGGTTGTTGATTATTTTAAAGATGCCGTAAATAACGAAGTGGAACTTATAATAAGTATAGTAAACTGGGGTGAGGTGTACTATATAATTTTGAGAGAACAAGGTATTGAAAAAGCATTGGAATTTGAAAGGTTATTTCAAATATTGCCTATTAAAATAGTTGATATAGATATAGAATTAACTAAAATTGCCGCCAGGTTCAAAGCATTCAAAAAATTATCTTATGCAGATTGTTTTGCTGCAGCAACAGCAGCAGTTAGAAAAGGAGAGCTTGTTACAGGAGATCATGAATTTGAGGAAGTTGCTAAAGAAGTAAAAATATCCTGGATTTAAAACAAAGTTTTAGATTTTAAATTTTCTTTAGCTAAATATGCTGCTAAAGTTCGCATGAAAACAAATTTAGGTCTTGCAGATTCCATTATAATGGCGACAGCTTTAAAGAACAAAATCTAAATAATTAATAACCAATGACAAAGACATTTTAAGAGCTAAAGATTTAGAAGTAAAAGATTAATTTTATACTTAAAAATAGAGTAAATAGAATAAATATTATCAATAATTATCAATAATTCCTTATTTAATTGATAGAATTAGGGTAGAGGAAAAAAATAATTTATGAAAGTAATTTTACTGACAGAAAAATCAATAAGTCCTTATTTAATTGACAAGATTAGAAGAGAGGAAAAAGTAATTTATGAAAGAAAAAGATGATAATTGGAGATGAACAAATGGGAATAATTGATAATATTATTAAAAGAAAAAGTGTAATTAAGAAAAAAATAATCAATAGTGCTCTAAAAGAAGCTAATAACATTGCAACTATATTAGTTAAAAAATTTGGTGCAAAAGAAGTTATACTTTTTGGAAGTTTATTAGAAAAAAAATATTTTGATGTAGCATCAGATATTGATATATCAGTAAAAGGATTAGGTGATAAATATTATAAAGCTTATGGATATTGTATAAGACACAGTAAATTTAATCTTGATATTAGAGCATATGAAGATATGCCTATTAGTTTTAGAGATAATATAAATAAGAGGGGTGTTTGTCTTTATGAGAAAAAATAATATAAAAAAAGATATAATTAGCTTTATAGAATTGGAATTGAATAATATTGATCAATTATTACTTGAGATATCTGAATGTAGTGGAAATGATCGTATAATTAGACGTGCAAAAGGTTCAATATTGCATGATTTTTATAATAGTTGTGAAGGAATTTTTGAATTAATTGCACGTGAAACAAATTGTTATATTTCTACAAGTGAACAGTGGCATAAAAAATTACTTCATAGAATGACTATAGAGATTAAAGGTATAAGACCACCAGTAATTTCTAAAGAATTAGCTGCCGAACTAGATGAATATTTATCATTTAGGCATCTT
>JAUWCR010000149.1 GCA_030609215.1 Actinomycetes bacterium
ATTAGTGAAAATAAAGCCAAGGAGAAACTTATTATGGTTAGTAAAACCAATAGAATAAAAATTGCTGCATCCATCTTAAATTGTGATTTTACAAATTTAGGCAGCGAGATTAGAAAAGTTGAAAAAGCAGGTGTGGATATGCTGCACATTGATGTTATGGATGGAAGCTTTGTGCCCAATATAACTATCGGGTTTCCTGTTGTAAGGTGCATAAGAAGATGTACCAGTCTCTTTTTGGATGTTCATTTGATGATTAAAAAACCTGATAGACATTTGGATGATTTTATAAAAATTGGGGCAGATCTTATAAGTGTTCATGTCGAAGAGTGCCCTCATCTGGATAGAACATTAAATTATATAAGGCAGGCAGGGAAAAAGGCTGCAGTTGCATTAAATCCTTCAACGCCTTTATGCACTATTGAGAATGTCCTTGGACTTACTGATATGGTATTAATTATGACTGTTAATCCTGGGTTTGGTGGGCAGAAATTTATAAAAGAAATGGTTTACAAGATTGAGAAGCTAGGGAAGATGATCGAAGATTACAAAAGGTATTCTTCAAATTTAAGTAAGAATATAGATATCCAGGTGGATGGGGGGATCAATATTGACACTGCTCCAGTTGTTGCCAGGGCAGGTGCCACTGTTCTTGTAATGGGTACTGCTATTTACAAGGCAGACGATCCTTTAGAGTATATAAAAAATGTTAGAAGCAGTATATTAGAGATTTAACTGAGCAATATATATTTGATATAATATTTCTATAGATAAGAAGAATTTAATAATTAGAACTATTTGAAAGAGTTATTAAAAAATTTATCCAATAAAAAGAGTTAAAGGAGTTATCATGGTTACTTTAAACAAGGTTATGAATTATATTGCACCTCTTCCTGTAATATTGGTTACTACAAGGCTGGAGAAAGATGGTAAAAATTATGATAATATAATTCCAATTTCATGGGCAGGTATTATTGAACATTCACCTCATATGATAAATATAAACATTTCCAAAGGGAAGTACTCGGGAACAGTAATTAAGAAGACTAAAGAATTCGGGGTATGCATACCTGGTTCTAAATATTTAGAGCAGGTTGATATGTGCGGTTGCACTCATGGTAATAAAGTTGATAAGTTTAAGTTAGTTAATTTTACAAAATATGATGCACTGGAAATTAATGCGCCATTAATAAGTGAATGCCCTGTGAATATGGAATGTAAACTTTCAAATGTCATAGAATTTAAATCCCATGAGATGTTTGTTGGGACTATTGTTAAGACTTATGTAGATGATGAGTATGTTTCAGAGGACGGCGAACCAGATTATAGGAAGATGGATATTTTATGTTATGTAAATGGATATTACTGGACATTAGGCAAAAAGCTAGAGAAATTATTCTATACAAGCGGTTAATAAGGGAATATAGTATATTGTAAAGATATTTAAATTATAAAAATTTTTATGGAGGTGGGGATGTGAAAAAGGTTTTAGTATTTATAATTATCACTTTTATATCCTTATTCTTGTTTGCAGCTCCTCTTTATGCATTTACTACGGAGGGTGGCGAAACTGTTAGCTTAACAGAAGATATAGAAGATGACCTTTATATTTCTGGTGCAAATGTAGTTATAACAGGAGACTCAGATTCGGATATTATATGCGTAGGAGGAAAATTGCAGTTTGACGGAGACATTGGCGGAGACCTGATGGCAGCAGGAGGATATATAACTGTAAATGGCAACCTGGGAGATGATGCAAAGATTGCAGGTGGAATTATTACCATAAATGGTGATGTTGGTGATGATTTAATTGTGGTAGGTGGACGGATAACCATAGGTAAAAATACAAAAATAGATGGTGACTTAGTTATTAATGGCGAGGTTGCGGGCAAAGTTATAGCTAGTGGTGGAGAAATTGATATTGATGGAAAAATTGGCGGAGATGTTATTATTGGTGATGTTGGTTTTCTTTCAGTTTCTGAAGATTCAGAGATAGGAGGGGATTTAAGTTATAGTTCTACTCAAGATGCTACAATAAAAATTTCAAAAAATGCTGAGATAGGTGGTGAAGTAAAATATACTGAGATTGAAGAACCTGAAACGGTAAGTAAAATTGGTGTTCCCAAAGGCGTACCAGCAGGTATCTTTGGTGCTACTTATTTTAGCAGTAAAGTTATTTTATTTTTAAGCCTATTTGTTCTTGGAATAATATTAATACTGGCAATACCTGCAGTGTTTAATAAATTTAATAAAAGAATGAGCAGTACTTTAGGAATGTGTGTTGGAGCTGGAGCAATAACATTATTTGGAGTGCCTGTAGGAATTATATCAATATTTATTATTGCGGTATTTTTATTTATTACAGTAATAGGTGCAGGGCTTGGAATGTTGACAATTTCAGCTAATTTAATTCTTATAATATTGTATGCTATTTTAATATATGCAAGCACTGTATTTTTATCCTATTTTATAGGTGAGAAGATTTTGTCTAAAACACATCTTAATTTAAAAAAATATGGTTGGAAAGTCTTGGCTTACCTTATAGGTCTTGCAATAATGGTTGTTGCATTTAGTATTCCATTTGCTGGATGGGTATTCAAGCTTGCAGGTATTTTATTTGGACTTGGCGGACTTACACTTATTATAAAAGATTGGCTTCCTAAATTTAAAAAACCATAAATTTAAAATGATTATTTGATGAAATGTTTTAGTCATTTTGTTTTTATATAGATAAAAAATAGTCCTGTTTTTATCACAGGACTATTTTTTTAATAATAAAATGATTTTTTAGTATTTAAGTTTGGATTAATTGGTAGTTATTGCTTCTGAGGGGCAGCTCTCTACTGCTTCCTGGATACATTCTTCATCATATTCATCATAGTCAGTTTTAGTGATTAAAGCTATGTCTTCATTTTCATCTAATTTGAAAATATCGGGACATGTTTCTTCACAGAGTCCGCAACCTGTGCACAGTTCCTTGTCTATTTTTATTTCCACTTAAGTTCCTTTCTATTCTTATTGTAACTTATTAATGTAATATACAAAATTTTTTTACCTAATTCAATAAAATTTTTAAATTATTTTATTTATTTTTCTGTAATAGATATGTGATTTAGATATAAATTGTATTATAGTTATAGTAATTATTTTATTCTTAAAGTTATTAAATTAAAAAAAGGATAAGTTATTGATTATAGCTCCTAAGATTTATGTAATTATAAAAAAATATAAGTTTGAGCTGCAGTTGAATAATTCAAAAACTTCTAAGAAATTATTGAAAATCCTACCTTTAAAATCAACTATAAATAAATGGGGCGATGAAATATATTTTTCTATTCCATTAAAAACAGGGCTAGAGAAAGGCGTGGAAGTTGTGGATATTGGAACTGCAGCTTTCTGGCCGCCTGGTAATGCTTTATGTATTTTTTTTGGCAGAACTCCTGCAAGTGTTGGAGATAAACCACAAGCAGCAAGCCCGGTAACTGTATTGGGGAATGTAATTAATAAAAAAAGTATTAAAGGCCTGAAAAATATAAAGGATGGAGATAAGGTAGAGGTAAAATTTATTTAGTAATGATTTCATATTTACTTGCTGATTAGAATTGTTATTGATCAAAAGGAGAAAAAGATAGGTAAAGATAAAGATAATAAAAGTATATCGGAACTGGATGATGTGTACAATTCGTTGTTAAGTACTTTCAGTGATGCAATTATTATTGCTGATTCAGAGAGTAAAATTATTTTCTGGAATGATGGAGCTAGAAAGCTTTTTTTATATACAAATAAGGAAATTATTGGAAAGTCAATAAATGTAATAATTCCTGATGGGATATATAATAACAAAGTAGCGATAAGTGAAATAGTATCTTTTAAAGATATACAGAATATAAAAAAGTCAATAAGTTCAACAGGGCTAAGAAGAGACGGCATAGAAATTCCAGTTGAGGTATCAATTTCTTTTTGGAAATCTAACAAAAATATTTTTTATACATTAATTATCCATGATATAACAATTCAAAAAAAGAAAGAAGAAGAGTTAAGATACAAAAGTTTTCATGACACATTAACTGG
>JAUWCR010000155.1 GCA_030609215.1 Actinomycetes bacterium
GTAACAGCAGTTGCAAGCTCCTGTGAAACCATCTGAACACTTCCATCTCCAGCAATATCTATTACATGTTTTTTTGGCATTCCTACTTTTGCGCCAATAGATGCTGGCAGTCCGAAACCCATTGTACCAAGCCCTCCTGAAGTAATAAGAGTTCTTGGTCTGCTGAATTTATAAAATTGGGCTGCCCACATTTGATTCTGACCAACCTCTGTACATATTATCGCATCACCCCTGGTTATTTCATAAATTTTTTCAACAATATACGCAGGTTTTAATCCCTTGGAATCCTTATCATATCCAAGAGGATGATTCTTTTTCAATTCCCTAAGATAGTCCAGCCATTCCTTTCTATTAGGTACACCTTTTTTTTCGGTTAATTCTCTATACTTATCCATTAAATCTGAAAGAACTATTTTTGCATCTCCAACTATAGGAATACTGGTTTCAATATTTTTCCCAATTTCTGCAGGGTCTATATCAATATGTATTACTTCCGCTTCTCTTGCAAATTCTGATAACTTTCCTGTTATCCTGTCATCAAACCTTACTCCTGCAGCTATTATTAGATCAGTATTTGTAAAAGCTAGATTAGCATATCTTGTCCCATGCATCCCAGCCATTCCAAGAGAAAACTCATCAAGCTCGGGGAAACAACCTTTACCCAAAAGTGTAGTTATAACTGGTATTTTAGCTTCTTTTGCAAACCTGGTTAATGCATCACTTGCTCCAGATGTTATAATTCCTCCTCCTGCAAAAAAAACAGGTTTTTTGCTGTTAAATATTTTCTTTGCTGCCTGAATAATCTGTCTTTGATTCCCTTTATAATTTGGTTTATAACCATCCAGCTTTAACTCAACTTTTATATTTTCATTTATTAATCCTTTTGAAATATCAACAGGAATATCTATTAAAACCGGACCCGGCCTGCCAGTAGATGCAATATAAAAAGCTTCTTTTACAACTTTAGGTAATTCCAAAATATCCTTAATTAAATAATTTTGCTTCGTGATAGGTGCAGTTATACCTGTTATGTCAGCTTCCTGAAAAGCATCAGTGCCTATTACGCTAGTAGCAACCTGACCAGTAATAGCAACAATGGGTATTGAATCCATATAAGCATTTGCTATCCCGGTTACAAGATTTGTTCCACCTGGACCGGATGTTGCCATACAAACTCCTGTCTTCCCAGTAGCTCTAGCATAACCATCAGCAGCATGAACCGCACCCTGCTCATGACGAACAAGTATATGTCTTATATCACTATCAAAAATAACATCGTATATAGGTATGACTACTCCACCGGGAAATCCAAATATAACTTCTACACCTTCTTCTTTAAGACATTTTATTAACATCTGTGCACCACTAATTTTACTCATACCTTCTCCAATCTTATATTAGTAAGTGTTAGCAAGTATTAATAAGAACTTTATATTAATACCTTTAATAATACTATTTTTAATTCCTTTTTTATTTAATAATTTCTCAATCATTTATTTACACTAATTTATTCCAATATAGCTCCCCTGGAAGCAGATGTTACCTGCCTTGAATACCTGTACAGATAACCTTCTTTTATTTTTATATCCGGGGGTTCCCATTTTTCTGTTCTTGATTTCATTTCTTTGTCACTTATAAGAAGATTTATTTTATTGTTCTTAATATCAATCTCTATTTTATCCTCATCCTGTACTATACATATGGGTCCGCCTGCTTGAGCTTCGGGAGAGATATGACCTATGGCTGCTCCTTTTGTAGCACCTGAAAATCTACCATCTGTAATTAATGCAACTTCCTTATCTAATCCAATTCCAGCAATTGCTGCTGTAGGAGAAAGCATCTCTCTCATCCCTGGTCCCCCTTTTGGACCTTCATATCTTATTACCACAATTTCCCCTGAATTAATCTTTCCATTCAATATTGCTTCCATAGCATCTTCTTCACTATCAAATACGCGAGCCTCTCCTTTATGATACAGCATTGAAGGATCAACAGCTGATTTTTTAACTACGCATCCTTCAGGAGCTAAATTTCCCCACAGTATTGCAAGACCACCATCCTTGCTATAAGGATCTGCAACTCTTCTTATAACATCTTCGTTTAGAATTTTAGCAGACGATATATTTTCTTTTACCCTCTTGCCGGTAACAGTTATGCTATCACCATTAATTAAATTGTTTTTCATCAGCTCGTTCATAACAGCTTCAACTCCGCCTGCTTGATATAGATCCTGGACGTGATGATTGCCTGCCGGACTCAATCTGCATAAATTTGGAGTATTTTTACTTATTTCATTAACCAGATCCAGTGAAAATGGAACTCTTGCCTCATTAGCAATAGCTGGCAGGTGAAGAATAGTATTTGTTGAACACCCCAAAGCCATATCAACAGCTAAAGCATTCTTTACTGAGTCAGCATTTACTATATCCCTTGGTCTTATATTCTTCTCTACAAGTTCCATTATTTTTATTCCTGCCATCTTGGCAAGCCTCAGCCTTTTTGAGTAAACTGCAGGGATGGTCCCGTTTCCCTTAAGAGCAAGACCTATGGCTTCAGATAAGCAATTCATTGAATTAGCAGTAAACATACCGGCGCAGCTTCCACAGGTAGGACATGCTTCGTTTTCAATTTCAATCAAATCACTACCGCTATATTTTCCTTTCTTATACCCGCCAACAGCCTCAAAACAGTTACTGAGATCAATATCTCTTTCCTTAAATTTTCCTGCAAGCATAGGGCCGCCGCTTACTATTATAGAAGGAATATTTAACCTGAGAGCCGCCATAAGCATACCTGGAATTATCTTATCGCAATTTGTAACTAAAACAAGTCCATCAAATGGTTGAGCGATAGAAACTGCCTCAATGCTATCTGCTATAATTTCTCTTGTAGCAAGAGAATATTTCATACCTACGTGGTTCATAGCTATACCATCACAAACCCCAATTGTTGAAAATTCTTGAGGTGTGCCTCCTGACATCCTTATACCTGCCTTTACAGCTTCTGTAATACTGTCCAGGTTCATATGCCCGGGTATCAGCTCATTTGCAGAATTTACAACGCCTATAATAGGTCTGTTAATTTCTTCATCTATATATCCTAAAGCTTTAAGCAGTGATCTGTGAGGCAGCCTCGTAACTCCTTTTTTCATAATATCGCTTCTCAATTTTCCTCCTTGCTATTCTTTGGTATTTTTGTTTACTACTCTAACTGATAACTTATCAAATTTTACGATAATAATACATATAAATAATTAAAATTAAAAATAGGATTAATATAAAAAAATAAACTGCTGGTAATCCTAAACAACTAGAGTAAAATACCGACAATTACCAGACAGACTGAAATAATGACAGGCACAGAAAGCCAGCTGGAAATACTAATATTACCATCTATACATCTTAGCATTACTTGCTTTTTACTAAAAATTTTAAAAGCTTTCCTACAATCTTTCATTTTACCTGTAATAATTTATAATTGGAGGATTATAATATCATAATTATATACCTAATACAATATTTTTTCCGATCTTTGTTACAGCAAAATAGAAATGTCCTCATATTTTCTAATTTAGCAGAATTTACTTTTTATAAATCACATTATTGCTATTGCATTAGAATTATTTATTGGATTTTCTTTAGACGATACACTATCAGATATAAATTTTAATAGTGCCATAGATTGTAAAAATACAAGGTGGCTTAAATATATTACATATTTAAGCCACCATTAGCTACACAAAATTTTAAACTCTTAATATTTCTTACTAACTATTCTAGTTTCAAACCTCACTAATTATTTATTCTGTTCTAATCCCCGCTCTGCTGCTGTGCTTTTGATCTATAATCCTGAGCAGAAAGGTGCCCCTGGCTTAAATTCAGGACTGCATTAAAGTTACTGATTGCATCTGAATAATTTTCCTGCCTGTAATCTA
>JAUWCR010000180.1 GCA_030609215.1 Actinomycetes bacterium
AATCCATTCTTTACTATAATCCTATTTTCTCCAGTAAGAGGCATTACATCTGCTATCGTTGAGATTGCGACCATATCCAGCAGTGATGTCAAATAATTTTTATTAAATTTCTTCTTTTTTTCTTCTTCTAAATTACGCAAAATGGATATTATAAATTTAAATGTAACACCGCCGCCGCTAAGATCTTTAAAAGGATATTTAGAATTTTTTAACTTTGGGTTTATGACAATATATTTTTCTTTTTTATAATTCTCTTTATTGCCTGATACTGGATCATTGGTTGAAGGTTTATGATGATCACATGCTATTAAATCTATATTTGTTTTTTTTCTTAAAATATATTCTTTAACATCATTACTATTAGTTCCACAGTCAACGCAGATTATTAAACTATACTTCCCTTCTTTGGAAATCTTTCTTACATAATTTAATTTAATATCATATCCTTCTTCAAACCTGTTAGGAATATATATATCTACATTTAAATCTAACTTTTTTAAAAAATTATAAAGTATTACAGAGCTTATAATTCCATCAGTATCATAATCTCCAAATATTAAGACATTTTCATTTTTTAAAATTGCCTTTTTAACTCTTTTTACACCTTTGTCTATGGAGGGCAAAAGATCTGGATTATGTAAAAGTTTAAGTGTTGGCTTTAAAAAAGATATTACTTCTTCCGGGGTACCTATACCACGATTATCTAATATTTTAATTAAAATAGGGCTGATATTACATTCTAATAACTTTTTATAACTTTTCCTTTTTGTCTTTTTAAATTTCCAATTTTTTGGAAAACTTACCATAATTACTTTTTATATCTTGGAAATCTATTATTCCAGGAAACTAAAAAAGGACTTGCAAAAAATATAGAAGAATAAGTTCCAGCTATAAGACCAATAGCTAGAGCCATGGCAAAATCTTTTAATGCTGGACTTCCTATTATTAGAAGGATAATTATTGGAAATAATGTTGTTACTGAAGTATTAATTGATCTTGTAAGAGTTTTATTAATAGAGTCGTTTACTACAAAACCATATCCTGACTTTTTAGCTCTTGGTGTTTCTTCCCTGATTCTATTAAATACAACTATAGAGTCATTTAATGAATACCCCATTATAGTTAAAACTGCCGCAATAGTTGCAGTATTTATCTCACGATTTAATATAGCATAAATACCCAGAGTTACTAAAACATCATGAACTAAAGCTAGGATAGCTACTGCTCCAAATCTGAATTGAAACCTTATCCATACATATATCAGTATTCCAACTATACTTATTCCAATAGCTATTAAAGCATATCTTGCAATTTGTTTCCCGAACCCGGGCAATACATTTCTATCCTGTAGAGGAGGCCTGTTAATTCCTATCTCCTCGTCCAGTGAATTTAAAATTTCATTTTTAGTTTCAATATCTATGGGAGTTGTTCTAATTATAAATCTGTTTGATTCCGTTTGCTGTAATATAGCATTAGAAAAACCTAAATCTTCCATTACTTCTCTAACTTCAACAATTTCAACGTCTTCTTTAAAATCAACCTCTATAAGCGAACCGCCAAGAAAATCTATTCCTAACAAAAAGCCGCCCTGTATAAAATAACCAGCAATTCCAGCAATAATTACTGCTGCTGAAATTATAAACCATATTTTTCTCTTTCCTACAAAATTAAAATTATAATTTACAAATTTCAAATATTATCCCTTTTCTTTATTAATTTGTGACAATCTTTACTGCTTTTGTAGCTTTCCATTTGGTTTAATATGCTTTCTTTTTATACCTGCAAATCCTGGGGCCAATACTATATCTGAACCTGATAGTAAAAATAGCATTGATCTAGTTAAAACTAAACTTGTCAACATACTAATTATTACTCCTAAACTTAATGTAACTGCAAATCCTCTGATAGGACCGGTACCAAACCTGTATAAAGCAGCAGCAGTTATAAGTGTTGTTACATTGGCATCTATAATAGTCCTCATCCCATTTTTAAATCCCTCACCAATAGCAACACGAGCAGATTTATCTTTTCTTAATTCTTCTTTTATCCGTTCAAAAATTATTACATTAGCATCAACAGCCATACCAATAGTTAATACTATTCCTGCAATTCCAGGTAATGTAATAGCAGCGTCAATTCCGGCTAAAATTCCCCAGAAAATTAATATGTATACGACAATTCCAATTATAGATATTAAGCCCAGTCCTCTGTAGAAAGCAGCCATAAATATAATTATTAAGGAAAGTCCGATAATCCCGGCATACATTCCCTTTTCTAGTGAATCTCTACCAAGTGTCGGTCCGACAGTACTGCTTTCTTCTATCCTCAGACTTACAGGTAATGCTCCTGTTTGTAGAACCAGAGCTATGTCTTTTGCTTCATCAAGACTATCTATTCCTTCTATTACAGCATCACCTGTAATTTCAGTTCTTATAACCGGGGCAGATTTTATTTCTCCATCAAGCACAATTGCAAGCTGCCTGCCAATATTTTCAGAAGTTATTTTTTCAAATATTTCCTGACCTTCAGTTGTAAAACTCATTTTTACAACTACTCTCCCATTAGGATCATATCCTGCACCAGCTTTTGCCAGTTTATCACCAGTCATTAAAGTCGGACCTAGGTTAACTTCTCCTGTATCCTCGTCAACAGATTCTAAAATCCTAAATTCAAGCTGGGCAGTTTTCCCGATTACTTCAATTGCCCTATCTGGATCATCTACGCCTGGAAGTTGAATTATAATATTATTTGAATAATCTCTTGTAACCAATGGTTCTGAGATTCCCAATTTATCTATTCTATCCATTATGATAAGCATTGCCTTATCTAAAGATTCTTCGGTTACTTCGTCCTCGCCTTGAAGCGTTGGTTTTAAAATAATTTGAGTGCCGCCTTTTAGATCAAGTCCTAATTTAATCGAAGAATTAACAGGATATATATAATAAATGGAAATTCCAATTATTATTATGAAAATTACAATAATTACAATATGAGCTTTTTTATTACGCATATTATTTATATATATTTTTAATTATGCTTATTTATAATATTTATATTTTTTTTACTTATGTATTTTTTTAAGGACTAGCCTTATTGTTGACTAACCTTTTTGGATACAGAACTTTTACTTACCTTAACATCCACTCCGCTGGCTATGGTAATTATTATACTATCATCTCTAATATCTTTTATCCTTCCATGAAAACCACCAACAGTTATTACCT